>CAYNVR010000174.1:0-2510 GCA_964400715.1 uncultured Sulfurimonas sp. | reverse complement strand
TTGTTCCCACTCATAGGGCCTTTGCCACTAATAGCACATCTTCTTGCCATATTAGCTTCCTTTTTTAGGTTTTAAAGTTGCGAATTGTATCAAATAAAAGCAAAACTTCAACTTAAACATTTTTTTTTATAGATATTTTATATATATACAGATAGAATGGTTGTAAAAAATATAAAGAAACAGAAGTGATTACAAAAGAAGAGATAGAATCTTACATAGAAAAAATACCTCCGGCGTCAAATGTTTTGAGAGAAACTATTTCATTGTTAAATAGTGGTGAACTCACAAAAGCTTCACATGTGGCAAAAAATGATTTGGCTCTTTGTAGTTATTTAAAAGGTCTCATAAATAAACCAATTTATGGTTTTAAAAATGAGGTTAGTGATGTTACTCAGATTTTTGGCATTTTGGGAGTTTCTGCTTCCAAACAGACAGTTTACAACTATATGTTGTCCCTGCTTTCACCAAAAAAATGGAGTTTTTTTAAATTAAATGGTGCACTTTTTTCAAATTTACAAGCAACTCTTTCAGCTAATTGGATTAAAATTTTGAAACATTTAGAGATAGATGATGCAGAGATTATGAGTGCTATTTCATTATTACCAGCAAGCATTATTGTAAGTGAGGCTTTATTTAAAGAGCATAAAAATGATGTAGAACTCATAAGGGGTGCTAGGGAGATAGATTTAAACACTATTTTAAAAAGGTTGTCGGGTATGGATTTGTTTGATATTTGTGAACAGATAGCCTTAAAATGGGAGATGAGTCCAACTATATCTACACTTGTAAAAACAGCTTCTGGAACACAACAAGTAGATGATAATAAGATAAACAACCTTGCTAAATATATGCACCTTTTACTTTTCTATACATTGAGTCAGCCATCATACATAGATGCAGGTTTGAACGATTTTATAGACTTTCAGGTTGATTTTGTGGAAGATATTTATGAAGATTTTATGCAAGTGATAGAAAAATGAGAGCAGTAGTAAAAAATGGTGTAGGTGTTTTTACTCCACAAGGTTTTTTAGATGGAAACAGTGGTAGTGCTTTTTTAAGCATAGAAGATATAGAAGCAACTGTAAAACTAAATGCAAATATGATTTTGGTTTCTTTGAAAAAAGTTATATTTTTTAATCGTAACGGTTTAGATGCTTTTTCAAAGATGTTTTTAAGAGTTAGAACATCAAACTCAAACATAACAGTTGGTTTTTGTGATTATGATGAAAAAAAATATGATGCTATTATGAAGTTTTATAAAGATGATATATCTTTTTCACTTTTTAAAACTTATGAGATAGCTTCATTATTTGCTAAAAATTTTAGTACAGAAACAAAAAGTGTACTGTTGTATAACAAAGACAAATCTCAAAGAGCAGCTATGGCTATTGAGCTTCATGATCAGGGGCATAACCCAATTATTGCAAATACAAAAGAGGAGTTTGATGAAAAATCTCAAAATTCAGATAATTATGATGTCATTATAGACACAACATATTTAGGGCAGATGGGACAAAGTGTAGCAACAAGGGTAACGGGTAATGCCATAATATATACTGTATCTTCATTTTTAGATGCAGAGATAGGAAATAATTTCAATATAGCTTATCATAACAACTCATTAAATGTTGGTTTTAGACTTTTTATTTTTGATGCATATAAAGTTTTGTCTATGAATATCCATGCACTTAACTTTTTTTCTAAACTAGCAAGTGCCGCAGCAGAATATAATGCAACAATATGTTTTGTAGGTTTGACATTTGAGAAGATTCCAAACACTTTTAAAGAAACACTTGAAGATTCTGGGATAATGTTTTTTGAACATATGGATACTATTTTACAAGATAAAAAACTTTTAGATGAGTTGGGAGCAGGTAGTGCAGCTACGGTAAAACATGCTAGGGCTATAAACAAAAAAACTGTAACAGAACTTCCAAATTTCATAGATGCAACTGTTGCAACTATTGAGATGATGACAAACTCAAAAGCTTCAAAAGAAAAAGTAGAAGTAAGAACACTTGCCATAAATGAGAAACAAGGGAAAATAGCTAGTTCCATAGGTTTTTATGGAGATATAGATGGTATGGTTGTCTTGGTTTTTCCCGTTGATATAGCAAAAAAAGCATGTGAACTTCTAATAGGTGAACAAACAGACGATAAAGACCTTATACTAGATACACTTGCAGAACTTGTAAATATAGTTGGTGGTAAAGTTAAGAGTTTGTTGGCAGATGAACATATAAGAGTAGAGATAACTTTACCTAGAACATATCAAGATATAGATACTTTAATAGAGGTGGCAGATAATAAAAAAGGTGTTCAAGTAAATTTAAAATTTGATAATGATAGATTTTTATTTTTTCTTACGCGATAATTTATTAAAACTTAAAACTTATTTGGGTACAATTCCAAACTTTTTGTAGAAATACAACCTAAAAACATTTAAGGACCGTAGATGTACGCAATTATTAAAAATGGTGGTAAGCAATATAAAGTTCAAGAGGGTGACA
>CAYNVR010000173.1:0-2561 GCA_964400715.1 uncultured Sulfurimonas sp. | reverse complement strand
TTCCTTATTTTTTTAAAAGTATTGGATCAGCTGGGTTAATTTACTTAATACCTATGATATACTCACCAATTATATTCGTAGTATCTTTTATTATTGTTTATTTGATTAAAAAATACAAAGAAAAATTCACAAAAATTATAAAAAATTAAAATTCTAACTTAACATTAACCACATTATAGGTAAAATTGTATTTAAATTTAGAGTATGGAATTTTAATGAAATTATTTTTAGCTACATTGGTTTTACTAGTTACATCGCAGTTGTTTGCACAAAAGATAGAAAAAATAGAGTTTGATGGTATGGTTCACCTCTCAAAGCCTGTTGCTCTTAGGATGCTTAGTTTTGAAGAGGGTTCTACACTAGATGTTGAAAAAGTTGATTTAGCTGTAAAGAGGTATTTTTCTCAGGGGTATTTTAAAGATATTTGGGTAGATATAGATGAAAATGGTGTTTTAACTTTTCATTTTATCGAAAAGCCTATTATCTCAAAAGTTAAACTTCAAGGTTGGAAATCTGATGATGAAGAGGTTTTGAAAAATATTGTACAGATTAAAAAAGGTTCTTTGTATGATGAAAAAAAATTAGAAGCAGCAAAAAAAAGAATTATTGAAGCATTGAGTCAAGATGGTAAGATAGACTCTGTTGTTGAAGTAGAAACAGAGGATTTAGACAATGGTAGTATTAAAGTAACTTTTGTTGTAAATAGGGGTGAAGAGATTATTATTGAACATCTTATGTATAGTGGTGCTAAAAATTTAGATAGTGATGATTTTGATGATGTTGTTGCTAACAAAGAACACCAGTTTATGGGTTGGCTTTGGGGTAGAAATAGTGGAGAGATGTCTCTTAGAGATTTAGAGTATGACAACCTAAGGATTAAAGACCTTTATATGCAAAATGGTTACCTAGATGCTTTTGTTTCACAACCTTTTGCAAGGGTAGATTTTGATTCATATACAGCAAAGATGAGCTATCAAATAGATGAAGGTGAGGTTTATAAAATAAACTCTGTATCTTTCTACCAACAAAAAGATATAATCCCTCAAAATAAACTAAAAGAGATAGTGTCATTAAAAAAAGATGATGTATTTAACATAAAAACTTTTAGAAATGATGCTAAAAAAATAAAAACACTTTTTGCAGATAAAAGTTATGCTTTTGTTCAAGTTTTACCAGATTTGAACAAAAATAAAAAAAACCATACAGTAGATGTTGTATTTAAAATTTTACCTGGTGAAAAAGTAAAAATTAGAAATGTATTTATATCTGGAAATACTAGAACACTAGATAGGATTATAAGAAGAGAGTTGTATCTTGCTCCGGGAGATATGTACTCTGCAACAGATTTGAAAGATTCTAGAAATTCATTGGGAAGACTTGGTTATTTTGACAGTACAACCATAGAAGAAAAGAGAGTAGATTCTAAAACTATTGATTTGATAGTAAAAGTAAAAGAAGCTCCAACTGGTAGTGTTCAACTCGGTGGTGGTTATGGAAGCTACGGCGGTATACTTCTAAATATAGGTGTAAACGATAGAAATATATTTGGTTCAGGTATAAATGTAGGGTTAAAAGCTGAAAAATCTCAGCTCTCACATAATTACTCTTTTAATATTTCAAATCCAAGATTAAACGATAGTGATTTTAGTGGTAATTTCTCCATTTTTGAGTCTGCTCATGAGTATGATGATTATACTGTAAATAGTGTAGGGGTGAGTTTTGGAACAGGTTATAAATTTACAAGACATTTGAGTAGTTATTTTGGTTATAGTTATTCAAACAACAGTTACGATGTAGATGAAGATATAGACACAACTGTTACAGATACATACTATTTTGAAAGTTATTCAAAAAGTTCCGCTATTGTAAGTTTGAGTTATGATGATACAGATGATTATTATCTACCTCGTGAGGGGATTGTACTTTCACAAAATATAGAACAAGCTGGTTTGGGTGGAGATGCTGAATTTACAAAAGCAAAAACATCTTTTGGTGCTTTTAAAGGGTTAGATGAATATCTAGATTTCGATGCTATTTTAAGATACAAAGCAAGATATAAAGTTATTTTAGATGATGGCTATATTCCACTTGCTGAGAAATTTTATATGGGTGGTATTGGTAGTGTTAGGGGGTATGAAGGGTATTCTTTATCTCCAACTGTTATAGATAGTGATGGTAAAGAGAGAAAAATAGGTGGAAAGCAAACTTTTTCAAATAACTTAGAACTTTCATTACCTCTAATACCAGCTGCAAAAATGAGGCTTCTTACATTTGTTGATTGGGGATTTATTGGTGAAAATTCATTAGATGAAATATCTCGTGGTGGATACGGTTTTGGTCTAGAATGGTTCTCCCCTGTTGGACCTATACAGTTAGTATTTTCACATCCACTTAACCAACATGATGGAGACAAAACATCATCATTTGAATTTACAATGGGAAGAAGATTTTAAATGGGGTATGACAGAGATTGAAAAATCTCTGTTCTTTGAAGAAAGTTAGTTAGCTTCTTTTGGAAAACAAAATCTATAACCACGACGACGAACAGTCTCAATAGTTGT
>CAYNVR010000172.1:0-2566 GCA_964400715.1 uncultured Sulfurimonas sp. | reverse complement strand
GTGTGCTCTTCCGATCTCCATAGATGGTTTTGATATAGAAGTAGCACTTAAAAGTGATATGGTTTTATTTAAAAATAGTGATGTTGTTGGTGTGATTGGTAGTGTTGGTACAACACTCGCAAACAACAACATAAATATAGCAGATTTCTCTCTTGCTAGAAATAACAATTCAGAGGCTCTTGCTGTTATCTTGGTTGATGATGAAGTGAGCGAAAAAGCACTTAATGAACTAGCATCTCTTGATGCTTGTTTAAGTGTAAACTACGCTCGTTTATAATTTATGATATAATCTCTCTTTTTAAAATGGAGAGATTGTATTGAATCTACAAAAGAAAATTTCACACTTATCTTTGTTTTTGGAAAGTTTAGAAAAAAATAGACTTTTAATAGCTACTTATTGGGTGAAGCAAAAGCATATTCAAATAATTTTTAAATCAAAAAAAATTTCATTAAAATATTTTAGAGATGTCTATGCTGTATTTATAATTCAATATCTCACAGAGGTTTTAAAAGGTAATAAAAAACTAGCAGATTGTACAGTGATGAGTGGTTTGATAAACTTTTTTATAAAGCAAGATATGACTCCACAAGAAGTCTTTACTATTTGCATGGGGCTTCGTAAAGTTTTAATCCGTTTACTTTTGAAAAATGAGATAGTTTTAAAAAATCCATCGTTGTTTTTAGATGAGATAGGAAGTGTATTAGATGCAAATTTATCTACTCTTCTTGATAGTTTTACAAAAGTACATGTAGAGTTTAAGCAAGATTTAGAAAAAGCAGTTGTTAGAAAAACTAGGTTAGAACAAACTTTAAAAATTGTAAATTTTGTAGATACAAAACTAATACTTTTACAAAATGGTAGGATTATTTTAGCTAATAGTTCTTTTTTAAATTTACTCAATGTTAAAAGTTTGAGAAAGCTTTATTTAAAATATAAAATAGGGTTTGAGTATTTTGATAATGTTAGTTTATATGAAGATGTTTTTGTAAATGATATTCAAAGTTGGATAACAAAGGTTTGTGATAATAAAAAAAGTTTTAATGTTAGTATTTTTAGTGAGAAAGATAAAAAAAGGTACTATTTTAGTGGTAAAATAGAATCGATGCCTATGGAAAATCAACAGTATGTTATGGTGCTGGATGATATAACAAAAAATGCAGTTAAGCAAGATAGTTTGACTTATGACTCTGTTACAGGTTTTATGAACCATACTACTTTTAAAAAATTTTTAGCTAAAAAAATAGATATTTCAAGAGAGAGTGGTAAACGATTATTTTTTGCGATTGTTGATATATTTGAGTTTGAAGAGAAGATTATTTTAGAGTTAGCAAAAAGTTTAAGAAAATTTATAGATATAAATATAAACTTTGCAAGGCTAAATGATGGTCAGTTTGGTGTTTTATTTGAATATAAAAATGAGCAAGATGTTTATGACTGGTGTGTAAATTTTTTGAAGTATGTAAATCGTCAAAAGAAACAAAAAGTTATAACTTTAAGTGAAGTTGATTTAAGTGAAAATGTAAACAATCTTTTTAGTAGAATGGAAAAGTTATTTCATAGTGGTGATGGTTTTATAAAAACAGATTTTAAAAATATTATTAAGTACCATAAACTACCATCTCAAAAAGCTTTTATAGATAAAATATCTATGTTGAAAAATCTGAATCTATCTGTTTATTATATGGAATTGCAACTTTCAAATGAGTGTAAAATTGTAGATGTAAAAGATGAAACAGTTTGTATAAAAGTTTCAACAAAACAGTTGCAAGCGATGAAGCAAGATTCGCAAATATATTTTCATTTACAACAACTAGGGAACATTAGATCTCTTATAAAAACAATAGATTATGACAAAAAAGAGGTGTTAATTTATAGATTTAGATTTGATAAACACTCTCCACTAGATAGAAAAAAATATAGAGTTTGTGTTTTGGATGATTTAAAGGCTATTATTTTTCATAATAATAGAGAGTTTATAGTAAAATTGCTAGATATGAATGATGAATATTTGTCTTTAAAAATAGATAGAAAAAGAAATTTTGAAGTTAGTAGCTTAGTTTCTTTGGAGATGTTGTTACCAATTTTAGATATTGTTGAACCTTGTAATTCTATGGCTTCTATTACTAGAATAGAGAGTTTTGAAGATGGATACAAGATGGTTTTGTTGTGTCATTTAGATGATAAAAATAAAAAGTTAGTAAATGATTATGTTTTTAAATGTCAAATGCAAACTATAAAAAAATTACAATTAATTAAGGATTATAATGGATAGATTTTATTCGCTTGAACATTCAAGTATAGATTTTCATTTTAAACAATCACCTCGTGATTTTGTGGTAGATGAGATACCACTTTATGAGTTTAGTGGTGAGGGTGAGCATCTTGTGCTACATGTAAGGAAGAAAAACTTAACAACACCAGAGATGATAGGTAAAATAGCTCGATTTTTAGGTATAAAAAACAAAGAGATAGGCTATGCTGGGCTAAAAGATAAACATGCAATGACAAAACAGTATATCTCTTTGCATAAAAAATATGAAGAGGCTTTGGAGAGTTTTGATGTGG
>CAYNVR010000171.1:0-2613 GCA_964400715.1 uncultured Sulfurimonas sp. | reverse complement strand
CACTAGATATGCACCTTCACCTTCGTGATGGTGTTATGCTTGAAAATGTTGCTCCGCTGTCTGCTTACAGTTTTAGTGGGGCTGTTGTTATGCCAAACCTTGTTCCGCCAGTAGATACAAAAGAGGCTATGGAGAGTTACAAACAAAGAGTTATGGCATCTGTTCCAAACGATTACTTTGAGCCATATATGACACTTTTTTATAAAAATTACAGCAAAGCTTTTTTAGAAAGTGTAGCAGATGAGATTATAGCTATAAAACTTTACCCAGCTGGGATTACTACAAACTCAGATGGTGGGGTGGCTAACTTTGACATAGAGGAGATGAGAGAGACTCTTGAAGCTATGAGTGAGCTTAACATTCCACTTTGTGTTCATGGTGAGAGTAATGGGTTTGTGATGGATAGAGAAGCAGAGTTTATGAGTGTTTATGAACTACTTGCTAAAAATTTTCCAAACCTTAAAATCATTATGGAACACATCACTACAAAAGATGCGGTTGAGATGTTAGATAAGTATGACAACCTCTATGCTACCATAACTGTTCACCACCTCCTTTTAACTCTTGATGATGTCATAGGTGGTATGATGATGCCTCACCATTTTTGTAAACCCATAGCAAAAAGACCAGAAGATTTAGATGCACTTTTAAATGTAGCTTTATCTGCCCACCCAAAAGTTATGTTTGGTAGTGACTCAGCTCCACATCCACAAGACAAAAAAGAGAGTTGTGGTTGTGCTGCTGGTGTTTTTACAGCTCCTATCGCTCTTCAACTTTTATGTGAGATATTTGACCAGTATGGCAAACTTGACAACCTTCAAGCATTTGTAAGTGACAATGCTCAAAGTATCTATGGAATTTGTCCAGAGTTTAAACAGGTAACTTTGGTTGAAGCACCTTTTGAAGTTCCAGCAAAATATGGAAATGTTGTGCCTATGTATGGTGGCGACACAATAGGGTGGTCGATAGAAAGTGTTGAGTAAAATTTTACTTCTTGAAGATGATGTTTTACTTGGTGAAACTTTAAGTGACCTTCTTGAAGATGAGGGTTATGAAGTTTTACATGTAACAAATGGTAAAGATGCTCTTGAACAAACTTTTAAAGAGAGGTTTGAGCTTTACATCTTGGACATAAATGTTCCACTTTTGAGTGGAACACAACTTTTAAAAGAACTCAGAGAAGGTGATGACCAAACCTCAGCGATTTTTTTGACATCTCACAAAACAAAAGATATGTTAAGCGAAGGTTTTTTAAGTGGTTGTGATGACTACATAACAAAACCATTTGACAATGATGAACTTCTTTTTCGTATATCTGCTATTTTGAGAAGAGTTCAAAAAAACACTCCACAAAATGTTGGCAAACTCAAAAATGACACAAAACATAAGCAGATTTTTTATGATGGTGAGCCAATAGAACTCTCCAAAAAAGAGTATGAACTGCTTAGCTTACTTATGCTACATGTAAACCAAAATCTTACAAAAGAGATGATACTTTCTGAACTTTGGAGTTGTGAAGAGGGTGGAAGTGATGGAGCTATAAGGGTTTACATAAACAGACTAAAACACCTTTTTCCAGATGTAGATATACAAAATGTAAGAGGTATAGGGTATAGACTTGTTTTATAATCTTCGCATAAACATATTTGTATTTTACCTTTTAACTACCACAGCTTTTCTTGCTATCTTGTATTATTTTTTAGAGATAGCAAAAGTTGAAAATATATTTTTGCTTTTTGTATTTTTGTTTTGTTTTGTTGTTTTGGTTGGAGTGTTTATCTCCAAACTTGCCATAGACCCACTTTTAGAGTATGTAAAAACTTTACAAACCCTTTCAAAAGAGACTCTACACGAACTAAACCTCCCCATAACAACCATAAAAATAAACACTCAAATGCTTAAAAAAAATATTACATGTAGTAAAAATTTAAAAAGACTTGACAGGATAGAAAACGGGTGTAATATGCTTTTACAAAGGTATAACGAACTTGACTATCTCATAAAAACACAAACAAAGATGCAGATAAAAGAGGAGATAAACTTAAAAGAACTTGTAGAACAAAGAGTTGAGTTTTTAAAAACTGTTTATCCAAATGTTGAGTTTAGTTTAGAACTTACACCGCTAAACATAGTAAATGACAAAACAGGGCTATCAAAAGTTATAGACAACATCATAGATAACGGCATAAAATACTCCCCAAACTCAAACAAGATAGAGATAAAGTTAGAAAACGACACACTATACATAAAAGACTACGGCAAAGGTATGGACGAAGTTGAACTACTGAAAATTTTTGATAGATACTACCAAAGCAACCCCACAACAAAAGGTTTTGGCATAGGGCTTAGTATGGTAAAAAGATTTTGTGACAACAATGACATATACCTAAGTTTTGACTCAAAAATAAAAAATGGGACAACAGTTGGGCTTAGGTTTAAAAAAGAGCAACCCCTTTAAGTGCTTCTTTTTCTATCTCTCTGTTGAAGTCTTTATGTAAAACTATATCGACAGGTTTGTGTAAAGCTCTTTTTAGTTTTGCCAATGCTTTTATCTTTTTTTCAAATTGTTTATCTTGATTTGATACTACAAAAAGGTCTATATCTCCACCTTTT
>CAYNVR010000170.1:0-2627 GCA_964400715.1 uncultured Sulfurimonas sp. | reverse complement strand
CTTTATGACAACAACTTCGTTTGAAAACTCTTTTATAAACGGTAATGCTTCAAGTAATGTTTTAACTGTTTCTATTTTTGCTTGCACTTTTCTTCCTTGTTTGCATATTTTAACATATATCTGCTTATATTCTCAAATACCTCATCACTAACCTCTACATCCAAATCAAGTAAACTTAGTTTATAATCAAAATTTTCAAGTTTTACATAATCTTTAAATGTAACAAGTAGTGAACTACAACCATCTTTTTTAAAAATCTCATCTATCTCATCTTTTGTAAAATTATGATGGTCTTCAAAATAGTGTTTTGCCAACACATCTGGCAAATATCTATCTAACCTTTGTGGTCTTGCTATGGATGAGACAACACTCATAGATGGTGTTTCATCTCTTAGGGTTACGACCCTTTTAAAATCTTTGCCATCTTCTACATGTAGAACTTTTTTACCACTCCAAAGCCTCTCTCTGTAAGCACCAGAAGGTAAACATCTTTTGTTTTTTGTTTGCACATCTATCAAAACATCTAACTTTTTTATGTCGTGTTTTGAGTAAGCATCATCAAGAAAAACAAGATTAACTCCAAACTCTTTTGCTTTTTGTATCCCTTTTTTTCTATCTTCACTTACTATAACTACAACATCTTTTAGCTTTTTAGCATATATCATAGCTTCATCACCACTTTGTGAAACATCACACAAAATATTTTTGCCATCTTTTACAACTACAAGCCCCCTACTTTGTCTGCCATACCCCCTTAGGACTATCGCAACATTTTTGTAGTTTTTTGCCAAAGATGTTACAAGTGGAGTTTTTCCACTTCCACCAACATTTAAGTTACCAACTCCAACAACACAAACTCCCATATCTTGTGGTGTTTTACTCTTGAAACGAACCCACATAACAAAACAGTAAAGCCAACTAAGTGGCAACAAAAACAAAGACAGAAGGTTTTGAAAAAAACTTGGGTTGTAGAGATACCCCTCAACCCAAAATACAACTTTTTTTCTATCCATCTACACTCTTGTTGAAGCTATCTCTTTTAGTTTTTTAATCACAAACTCAACCTCTCTGTCCTCCATAGATGGGTAGATAGGCAAAGACAGAACCTGCTGGTAAACTCTAAGTGCCACTGGAAAATCGTTTACACGAAGTGAGTATTTTGTTTTGTAGTAACTAAGCAGATGAAGAGGTATGTAGTGTAGTGCAGTTTGTATGCCACACTCTAAAAGCTCACTTGCAAAAGAGTCTCTGTTTTTGTCTATCTTTATAACATACAAAGAGTATGGATGTTCATCACACACACATGTAGGGATAGATATATGCTCAACCCCCTCTAAACCTTGTGTATATTTTTTAGCTATGGCTTGATGTTTTTTTATATTTTCATCTTGCTCTTTTAACATAGCTCTTATATAACCACCATTTAATTCACTCATAGAGTAGTCATGCCCTATATCTATAACATCATAGATATACTCCAAAGCACCATTATTTTTAACCATCGCATGGTTTGAGAGTAGTTTTGCTCTTTGTATCATATCTTCATCATCTGTTACAAACATACCACCATTACAAACATTCTTTTTTAGATGTGATGAAAAATCAAAACAAACTATATCTGCACCTGTTGAGCCTATCTTTTTACCATTGTATGTTGCACCCAAAGCTTCACTTGCATCTTCTACAACTTTTACCCCATACTCTTTTGCCATAGCATAAACTCTTTCAAGCTCTACACTAAAACCTGCCATATGAGTTACAACAACAGCTTTTAGTTTTTTTGAACTGTTGTTTTTTAGATACTCTTCAAGTTTATCAAGGTTTATGTTGTAACTGTTTTCATCTATATCTATAAAAACTGGTTCAGCATCAAAATATCTTACAACCTCTGGAACACTTGGGTGAGCATTTACACTACATAAAATTTTATCTCCCCTTTTTAGGTCAAGTGCCAACATAGCAAGGTGCAATGCAGATGTACCATTTGATGTTGCCAAAGCATAGCTAGAACCTACATACTCACAAAACTCATCTTCAAGTTTTTTTACTTGGTTTGTATCTGTTGCATCTAAAACATCACTCACATTTGAGTGAGCTTCTCTTGAACTTTCATATCTGTAAAATGGTACTTTCATATCTTAGCCTTTTAAAGTGTTATATCTCTTGGATAGTTAAAATCGTGGTTTAATGTTCTTGATGTAAGTTTCGCTATCACAGGCATTTTTCTTTTAAAATGGTTTCTAAAAATCCTTTTTATAATCATATCAACCATCTTTTCATCTATCCCTTTTGCTACTATCTCATCTTTTGACAGTCTATCATCCACATAAAGCTTCATAGCCTCATCAAGTTGTGCATAAGTGTAACCCAAATCTGCTTCATCACTTTGTCCATCCCACAAATCTGCCGAAGGTGGCTTTTTGATGATAGCTTCGCTAACACCAAGATACTCTGCTAGTTCAAAAACTTCACTCTTATACAAATCCCCTATGGGGTTTATGGCACTTGCCAAATCTCCATAAAGTGTTCCATAACCAAGCATAAGCTCACTTTTGTTGCTTGTTCCAAGAACAAGTGCATTTTCCCTTGCCGAGATATCAAAAAGTGTTGCCATTCTCATACGAGAT
>CAYNVR010000169.1:0-2647 GCA_964400715.1 uncultured Sulfurimonas sp. | reverse complement strand
ATGTTACAGATAGAACATAGAAATATTTTTTTCATATTAGGCTCTCTTTATTTATGTTTAAAATTTTACATGTAGCATCAAATACCTCACTGGCAAATGTAAAAAATTCAGCTGTATCTTTTTTACTTGGTTTACCATAGGGTAACAATCCAAAAGATGATGGGTATCTTGACTCTATGTATAGGTTGTCAAGTTTTAAAATAATATCCTCATTTTCGTTTAGATTAAAATCGTTGCATAAATCAAAAAGTTTCATCAATGAATGAACTTTTGGTATTTTATGGTTATGAAAAACTAAAAGTGCTTTTAAAGACTTTTCAATAGTTTGTTGAGTATGAAAAGCAACTATGTTAGATAATAGCTCATCATCTAACAGTTTTTTACAGCTTAGTAAGTCTATGTAAGCAAACCTTAACCACTCTTTTGGTTTATCCATATATAACTTTTCCCTTTTGAATCTCATCTACTATAAAACGGTGATTCTCTTTTAGTGCTTTTTTATACATAGCTTTTGTATGCACTATCAAGTCTGTTGGATATTTTCTAAGTATATGTTTTAGTTTTTTTGCAAATTTTAGATAAAGCTTTGTAGTTTCATCATAGTTTTTTGGTATGTTGTCATCATTTGTTACTATGTAAAGGTCTATATCGCTATCTTCATTTGGCTTTCCATATGCATGGCTACCAAAAAGTATAACTTTGTTTGGATTTAGTGGTTCAATAGCTTTTATAATCTCTAATTTTAAAGTTTCTATGTTTATCATCATAAATTATCTTTAAGTTTTTTGGAATTCTATCATAAGTTGTATAAAAATGTGTATAATAGACTTCTTGTAAAATTTAATAAAAAAAGAAAAATTAGGATAGATATGAAAACATACTATTATGTTCACACAGGTCATAGGATAGGGTTAGACAGGTTTAGAAGGGCGGTTGCTATTTTAAATGAGCTAAATTCAGATATTACACTTCTTTGTTCAGATTTTAGGATAGCACAAGTTGCAAAAGATTTTGGAGTGGAAAAAAGTGTGGGGATAGATGTTGTTAGAAACATACCACATATAGCTCAAAATGGTGACAGACTCATATTTGACAGTGATGAGGCAAACCCTATAATGTTGGAAGATATGAAAAACTTTTTTTCAACTTTTATACATGTAGAAGAAAATGAGGTGGTTGTAGATAAAAAGTATTTTAAAAATTTTGAAAAAACAACAAAAATTTCATACTTTTTTGGTGATGATGATTATGAAAAAGATTTGATGAAACATATAGATTTTATAGATGGTTTAGATGTGGCTTTGGGGCTTGGTTTTTACTATTTTTTAGATTATGAAGATGAGTTAAGAGAGAGATTTTCAAAATGTTTTGAGTTTGAAGAGTATGATGAGATGGTAACAACAAGTGAAATTTTGGTTACATCTTCGCCACAAGCTGTTTTAGATAGTTTAGCAAGTGGAGGTAAGCCTGTATATTTTCAAAGAGAAGACTACACTCAAAGTTTCAACAAAATTTTTGAAAAATTTGGTGTACCTATTATATTTGACTACAATCAAGAAAAATTAAATGAAGTTATAACAAATATAGATAGTATAAATTATTCTGAAATTACACAAAATAGTAACAAAATAGTAAATACTATAAAAAATAGCTTAAATTTATAAGGACTTAAAACTATTTTGGTAATAATGATGTTTTTAAAATTCTCATAAGTGAGCAAAACATGAAAGATATTAGCCGTAGAGGTTTTATGGGTAAAGCATTTGGTGCTGTTGCTGGTGTTGGTGCCGTAGCTTCATTATATGCTATGAAAAAATCTTGGGACCCACTTCCAAGTGTAAAAGCTGCTGGTTTTACAACTCTTGATATGTCAGATTACAAAGACAATGAACTTGTAACTGAAAAATGGAGAGGTAAGCCTATTTTTGTTCTTAAACAAAATGCAGAGATGGTAGAAACAGCAAAGAAAAATCCAAAAGATATGGAAAGACTTATAAAAGTTGGTGAGTCTTACTATATGATTTGTGTTGGTCTTTGTACTCACTTAGGTTGTATTCCTGGTTATAACCCAGAAGAAAAAAGTTTCCTTTGTGCATGTCATGGTGGTATGTATGATGCAACTGCTCTTGTTACAAAAGCTCCACCACCAAGAGGTCTTGATATACCTCCGTTTAAAATAGATGGTACTAAAATGGTACTAGGTGAAGAAGGTCCAGAGTACAAAAAGATGTTAGAATCTGGTGTAACTCTAAAAGTATAGGAAAGGAAAAAAATGGCACATTTTACAAAAGCTACAAGTGTTCACGACTGGCTTAACCAAAGACTTGGTATAGACACAGTTCGTCGTGTTATGGCAACTGAGTATTGGATTCCAAAAAACATTAACTTCTTATGGGCTATGGGTATGGTTCTTGCAATCACATTCGGTCTGTTGTTAGTGTCTGGTATCTTTTTATTGATGTATTATCAACCAAATG
This sequence comes from uncultured Sulfurimonas sp., assembly GCA_964400715.1. Lineage (GTDB taxonomy): Bacteria > Campylobacterota > Campylobacteria > Campylobacterales > Sulfurimonadaceae > Sulfurimonas. The sequence goes on along the minus strand of CAYNVR010000169.1, from coordinate 170 downwards.
TAGCAACTGCATTTGACAGTGTTAACTACACTATCATGAGAGAGGTTGAATTTGGTTGGTTATGGAGACATATTCACGGTGTTGCTGCATCTGTTGTTTTCTTAATCATCTACATCCATATGTTTACAGGTATCTACTACGGTTCTTATAAAAAGGGTCGTGAGATGATT
>CAYNVR010000168.1:0-2694 GCA_964400715.1 uncultured Sulfurimonas sp. | reverse complement strand
AACATAGGTTCTATGGAGGATGTTATATTTCTTAGTGAAAAATCTCTACACAACTCATCTGCATCATCTAGTGAACTTTGAGATGAGTAATGTGATGGCATCTTTACACAAAGCAGGTCATCACCAAAAGTTTTTTGTGCCAAAACCGCCACCACAGCAGAATCTAACCCACCACTCAAACCAACAACAACCTTTTCCATACCTGTTTTTCTAACTTCATTATCTAAAAAAAGTTGTAAAAAATCTGTTATCTGACTATATTTACTCATACTTAAACCATTATTTTTACATTAGTTTAGTATAATTTTACTAAAAAAGAGAAAAAACTATGCAAATAAAACAAAAACCTATGGGAGATTACCAAACAAACTGCTATATTGTAACAGTTGAAGGTAAAGACTTTATAATAGACCCCGGTGTAAATGCTACAAAATGGGTTAAACAAAATGTTACAAACCCTGTTGCCATTTTGAACACTCATGGACATTTTGACCATGTTTGGAGCAATGCCGAGCTTCAAAAAGAGTTAAACATTCCACTCTACACTCCAAAAGGTGATGTGATGCTACTTAGTTCAAGTTCGTGGATGCCAAACCTACCACCAAGTGTGCCAGATGTAGAGGTAAATGGCGATCAAGAGTTTGACTTTGATGGTGCAAAAGTTAAGTTTAGACATTTTCCTGGACACTGCCCTGGGTGTTCAACCATAGAGATAGGTGATGCTATGTTTAGTGGAGATTTTATATTTCAAAGAAGCATAGGAAGAACAGACTTTCCATATTCAAGTCCAGAAGATATGAAAAAAAGTTTAGAAAAATTTATGCAGATACCTTATAACAAAACAGTATATCCAGGGCATGGAGCATCTACAACCATAAAAGATGAACAAAAATATGCACCATACTGGATACAACAGCTATAAAACCTAGGGGAGTTTAAACACTCTCCCCACTATCATAAAACCATCTTCCATCTTTTTGTACAAAAAAACTTTTTTCTGTGAAACTACTATCTACTCCATTGCAAAATATAGAAGCTCTAAAAGTTACTGTTTTTTCATCAAATTCTAAAATTTCAAGTTTTTTAAACTCACAACCATCACTAAAAGCTTTTAGGTCATCATAATCTTTTTGAAATGTTGAAGTTTTTATGATGTAGTTTATATCTCCAACCACAAAAGCACTATAACGACTTTTCATAAGTGTTAAAGCATCTTTTGCAACACAACCTTTGTGAAAAAGTTGGCAACATTTTTTATATTTTTTACCACTACCACAAGGGCATTTTTCATTTACACCAAATTTCATACTAACAAATCCTTGGAAGTAGCTCACCTGTTGGAGTATCTAAAAATCTTTTTGTACCATAAGAGCTGTGTAAAACAACTTTTTCTAAGTATTCATCACCTACATCTGCTATTTTTGTCGCATTTTGGTTAAAACTTTTTAGTATTTCAAGTGCTTTTTGTTCATCATCTTTTTTTACAGCCAAAACAAAAGTTCCCTCATTTGCCAAACTCATAGCCTCAAACCCTAACATCTCACAAATACCTTCAACCTCTTGTGAAACAGGGATACTGTTTTCATAAACATCTATACATATCTTAGACTGTTTTGCCCACTCATTTAAAACTGCACTAACACCACCACGAGTAGCATCTCTCAAAGCTGTGATATCTATACCATTTTTCATAAGTTGTTCAACAACTACAAACAATGAAGCACAATCAGACTTTAACTCACTATCTAACTCTATACCCTCACGAGAAGCAAATATAGTTGCCCCATGACAACCAATATCACGACTAACAAGTATCACATCATCTTTACTTATGTTGTTTGAACTTATACCACTTTGTTGTATTTCACCTATACCTGTTGTGTTAATTATGATTTTATCTAAACTACCTTTTGGCATAACCTTTGTATCGCCACTAACAACCATAGCCCCATTTAGTTCAAGCTCTTTTTTCATACTTTTTACAATTTTTTCAAGCTCACGGGTAGAAAACCCCTCCTCTATGATAACACTACATGTAAGATATTTAGGCTTTGCTCCCATCATAGCCAAGTCATTACATGTACCACAAATAGCAAGTTTTCCTATATCTGCTCCATTAAAAAACAAAGGACTAACTGTAAAACTATCTGTACTAAATGCCAACTTTCCATCTTCTATAACAGCAGCATCTTCACTTTTTTCAAGTATCTCATTTTTAAAAGCTTTGTAAAATATTTTAGATATAAGCTCATTGTTCTCCTCACCACCATTTCCCATAGCTAAGGTTATATTTTTTTGCATTATTTGATTTCTCCTTGTTTTTCTATATCTTCTAAAATATCATCTGCACTTTTATCATAAGCATAAAAATACTCCTCTAAAAGTGGTTTGATTTTATACTCTTTTACAAACTCAAAATCATCTTCATTTTGGATATTCATAAAATAACTATGTCCTATAAGATAATCCTCCCCTAAACTATCTTTTGTATAGCTATTTAATTTTTGCATAAACACTTTTGCACTGAGATAATTTACAAGATTTTTATTTGGTTTCATTTTTATAAATGTAAATCTTCTTCTTAGTGCTATATCAACAGTAGCTATCGATTTATCTGTGCTATTCATTGTGGCTATGATATAGAGGTTACTTGGAATTTTAAAAGGCTTTTTAGAGTATGGTAAAACTACTTCA
>CAYNVR010000167.1:0-2715 GCA_964400715.1 uncultured Sulfurimonas sp. | reverse complement strand
TTATTGGTACATCTGAGCATACTCCATTCTTATGGGCAGATAATGTTCTTGGTGGACCAACTAACTGGAATAAAGTTTACTTAATTAATAAACAAACTTTAGAAGTAGATAGAATCCTTTCAGTAGGTAAAAAACAAGGTAAAATTACTGATCCTGTAACACATAAAGTTCTTTACAAATGGAATGTTCCAACTGTTAAAGATAAAAAAGGAAAAGCAATTACTCCAAGAATTCTTCACGCTGAACCAGCTAATCACGGTCACTGGACTATGATTTCTGAGTGGAATGCAGGTCGTATCGGTATCTATGAAGCTAAAACTGGTAAATTTGTTAAATACATCAAAGGTTTAACAACTCCTACATTTACTTACTCTATTGAGCATAGACAAACTATCCCTGGTGCTTAATAGTTTTTTCTCTTCCCCTTTGGGAAGGGAACTTTTTTCACTATAAAACCTCCTTTAAATCTATATAAATCTATATTTTAGTTTAAATTCTGAATTTGACTTAATTATAAGCTATTATTCAAGTATCAATTTGATAGAATAATGTTTTTAATAAAAGAGAAGATACAATGAAAAAATATATATTTATAATTATGCTTTTTAGTTCACTTTTAAACTCTGCAGAATTAAGTGGCAAGAAAGTCTTTGAAACATACTGTTGGGGATGCCACCATCAGAGTGCTATGGCATTTGGACCACCATTTACTGAGATAGCATCCAAAAGAACAAAAGATGAGATCAAAGCTTACATCATATCTCCAAGTTCAATGTATAAACAATTTGGATACAAAAGAACTGTAATGACTCAACTACATCTTAATGATGATGAATTAGAGGCTATAAGTAGTTATATACTCTCTTATAAAGGTAAAAAATAATGTTTAGACTATCAAACCTTATATCTTCTGTGGTTGAAGGTAAAAAAGAGAGAGTTTTAAATGGTAGCATAGCTATATGGAATTTTACAAACAGATGTAATCTTTCATGTCTTCACTGCTACTCTAAATCAACACTTGATGAAGTGGATACACTTACAACACCTCAAATCAAAAAAACCATTTTAGAGATGAAAGAAAACGGTGTGAAGTTTATCATCTTCTCTGGTGGTGAGCCACTTACAAGGAAAGATCTCTTTGAAATAGCAGACTTTTGTAAAGAAAACGGAATTATCACCTACCTCTCATCAAACGGTTTGTATTTTACAAAGAGCAATGTTAGACGTATCGTAGATACTTTTAACTATGTTGGTGTCTCTATTGATGGCGATGAAGAGACTCATGATTATTTTAGAGGCTTAAAAGGTGCATTTACTGAAACACTAAAAGCTGTAAAACTTGCCAACTCTACAGGTGCAAAAGTTGGTATAAGATTTACCATGACAAAAGATACAATTGGCTCACTAAAATATATATTTGAACTTGCAGAAAAAGAAAACATCCCAAAAATATACATATCACATCTTGTATATTCGGGACGTGGGCTTGATAATCTAAAAATGGATTTAACAAAAGAGCAACGTAGAGAAGCAGTCAAATACATCATATCAAAAGCTTTTGAATACTATGAAAATAATCGTGATATAGAGATAGTTACAGGCAATATGGAGATGGACGCAATTCTTCTGTTAAAAGAGTTTTCAAAAAGATACCCTGATCTAAAAGATGCTATGAAAAAAAGACTTGTATCGTGGGGTGGAAACTCTGCTGGTAGAAAACTTCTAAACATCAATTCAGAAGGTGATGTAAGACCTGATCCGTTTTTCCCTTTAACTATTGGAAATATTATAAAACAGGACTTTGGTGATATTTGGCAAAATGGTGAATTGCTAGAACAACTAAGACAACACCCAAGAAAACAATTAGGTGGTATATGTTCTGAGTGTAATGCATTAGATATATGTAATGGTGGCTCACGTGCGCGTGCCTATGCTATCACGGGTGATTTGTGGAGTGAAGACCCATCATGTTATTTAACAAAAGAGGAGAGGGAAGGATTATGATAAAAACTGTACTTTCAATATTTTTCATTTTTTTACTAAATGCAAATGCAGGTGATATAAGTGCATTGTACCAGATGCTAAATACAAATGAAAAAATATTTGTTGTTGAGAGAGAGAGTTCATCTTTGGCTGTTATAGAGCATGGAATGACAAGAAATCACATAAAAAATATGCACAATATGAACCATGGTGTTGTAAAGTTTGATGATGATTTTGGGTATGTTATAAGTCGTGATGGTTATGTTGTAAAATTTGATCCAAGAACAGAGAGAAAAATAAAAGAGATAAAAACAAGTGATAGTGCCATAGGTTTTACAATCAGCAAAAATTTTCTTGCAGTTGCAAACTATGCTAAAAAAAGTGTAGATATACTCGATAAAGATCTAAACCCTATACAGTCTTTTGAAACAGGTTCGCGTAATGTTGGGATCAAAACATACAAAAACTACCTTATCTTCTCACAGATGGACAATGATAAAATAACTGTACTTAAAGATAAAAACGAAGGCAAAGGCAAACCAAATTTTGAGATATACAAAGAGTTTGAAAATGTTGGAGTTATGCCATTTGATGCGATGATAAAAGACAACAACTTCATCACAGGATTTTTTAAAAGTCCATTTTTTGGTGTAGTTGATTTAGATAAAATGCAATACAAAAAGATAGATATACTTCTAGACGATAGAAAACCTGTACTGAAAGTTCCCCATT
>CAYNVR010000166.1:0-2741 GCA_964400715.1 uncultured Sulfurimonas sp. | reverse complement strand
CCATTTCAGGAGCATAACCAGCTTCTGTTAAAGTTTCAAAACCAGCTTGAACAAGAGCAGTTACACCACCACAAAGAACTGCTTGTTCACCAAAAAGGTCTGTTTCAGTTTCATCTTTGAAAGTTGTTTCGATGATAGCTGTTCTACCACCACCAATAGCACTTGCATAAGAAAGAGCTAACTCTTTTGTTGTACCACTTGGGTTTTGACCAACAGCAATTAAATCTGGAATACCACCACCCCTTACAAATTCAGAACGAACAGTGTGACCTGGTGCTTTTGGAGCTATCATAGTTACATTGATGTCAGCTCTTGGGATAATTCTTCCGTAGTGAATGTTAAAACCGTGACCAAAAGCGATAGTAGCACCCTCTTTTAGGTTTGGCTCAATCTCGTTTTTGTAGATTTCTGCTTGATTTTCATCTGGAAGTAAAATCATAACAACATCAGCTTTTGCAGTTGCATCTGCAACAGTTAAAACTTCAAAACCTTTTGCCTCAGCTTTTGCCCAAGAAGAACCACCCTCTCTTAAACCAACAACAACTTCAACACCGCTATCTCTTAGGTTTTCTGCATGAGCATGACCTTGTGAACCAAAACCTATCATCGCTACAACTTTACTTTTTATGATTTCAATATCACAATCTTTATCGTAGTAAACATTTAATGCCATAATTTTTCCTTACTTATACTAGACTTATATAGTCTAAAAAATTTTTGGCATTATATCTAAGTTAAGCAAAAACTTTTATAATACTAAAAAATTTTGGAGATAAAATGAAAAAATTTAACCTTTTAAAAGAGATTATAGTTATAAATCAACAACAACTTATCAATGCTTTAAATTCAAAAAAAGTTTTTGGTATAAATATAGATGGCAATATAATTTTTGAACCATTTAACGAAAAAGAGATTTTAGTTTTTAAATCTGAACCAAAAGAAGTAAAAAATCTAACAGAGTTTTTTGGTAGTAACTACCGTGTAGTAGAAGATGATGGTAGAGTTTTACTCAAAGCTGGTTTAAATTGGCAAGAGGTTATAAAACTCAACAAAAGTCAAGCTTCTTATGATGATACAACTGCTGATGGTGTAGATAGATTTTTAAATGATGACTTAGAAAAGATAGGATGGTATGCAACAGATTTTGATATTTCTTACAGAAAACTTGTAGAAGTTTTAGAAGAAAAATGTGATGGCACACTACTTTGTATAGAGCAAGACGACCCTTTTCAGTTTAGTGGTTTAGGTTTTTTAGCAGATGACAAACAAGCTTTTGACACACTTTTTAACTATGTAAAAAATGTTATTCAAAACCTTTTAGATAATGACCCGTTGTACAACAAAGACAACCTCACAGAAGATGAAGAGGAAGCCATTGAGTTTTTTGGGTGTTAATTATCTATAAATTTTAACACCCTTTCTTTTATAATATCCAGGGGTAGTAACTTTTATATCTCCCCCTTTGAACTCTCCACTTTTTATCTTTACATCAGATACAGGTTCTATATTTATATATCTAAAACATGGATGAGACACACAATCTGAACCAACAGAGTAGTTATACTCATTTCCAAAATTATCCAAAGCAAACCACAACCAAGGTTTTGTTTTTATATGCATAACATAACTACCTTCATGCTTTTCAATAGTAAAATAAACTTTACCATCCACAGGAGTTTGTATATTTGCAACACTAAAAACACTATCTTCTAAACTAAATCTTTTTGTTGCATTTATCTCTTCTATGCTACCGCTTTCAGAACCGCTATGGTAGCTATTTCTATACCATTTCAAAGAGTTTTGCTTAAACCCCTCTACATATTTTGAACTATTTGAATCATATACTTCAAACTCAATAAAATCGTTTACACTATCTTGATTTGATTTTATATCTTTAACACTTATCTTGCCATAGTAAAAAACAACTGAGCTGTTATCTTCATTTGCTATACTCTTTTTTGCAACTCCATTTGTCAAAATAGAAACATTTAACTCTTTGAGTTCAAGAGGGTCTAAAACAATAGAGTAGTTTCTATCGACATTTATTTCATAGCTAATATAAGCCTCACCATTTATAAAACTATTTTTTGATACAAATAAAGTTTTGTTTCTATCTGCTAGTGTAGAACCATTAGAGATAAAACTTCCATTTACCTCCCTATATATCATAGGTAAATCCTCTTCACCATTTAAAGAGTTCAGTTTAAAACTAACATTTATATCTTTTGCATAACATGTAGAGTTGAAATCTAAAAGCTTATTATTTTCCTTGTCTTTTGCAGTAACTTTTGCAAACACTAAAAGGTTTAAACTATCTAAATCTTTTGACATATATATATCACCTTCAAAACAAAACTGCCCTTGAAGAAAAGTTTGCCAAAAAATCCATAGAGATAGACGATTCTCAAGAATCCCCATATAACACTTTGGGATATATATATGCAAAAACTTATCAAGATCACAAAAAAGCGGAAGAGTTTTTTCTAAAGGCTCTACAAAATAACCCGAACTCTACGACAGCATATATCAACATAACTACCATATATATAGCCGATAGAAGATTTGACGAAGCTGAAAATTTACTAAAAGAGGCACTTGAAAAAAATCTCACGGATGTCAGACTATATGAAAATCTTGCCATGTTGTATTTTGCAACGGATAGATATGATGAAACTGAGAAAGCGATAAAAAAAGCTATCTTGATAGATCCGAAATATCCTAATATACTTTTTTTATACTCT
>CAYNVR010000165.1:0-2776 GCA_964400715.1 uncultured Sulfurimonas sp. | reverse complement strand
CAGGTTACCCAATGGAAGATGTTGAAGTTACACTTTATGATGGTTCTTACCATGATGTGGATTCATCTGAAATGGCATTTAAACTTGCTGCTTCTATGGGCTTCAAAGAAGCTTGTCGTAAAGCAGACCCTTCAATCTTAGAGCCTATGATGAAAGTTGAAGTTGAAGTTCCAGAAGAGTATATGGGTGATGTTATTGGTGACTTGAACCGTCGTCGTGGTCAAGTTAACAATATGGGTGATAGAGCTGGAAACAAAATCGTTGATGCTTTTGTACCACTTGCAGAGATGTTTGGTTACTCAACAGACCTTCGTTCTTCTACTCAGGGTCGTGCAACATATGCTATGGAATTTGACCACTATGAAGAAGTTCCTAGAAATGTTTCTGAGGAAATTATCAAAAAGAGAAATGGTTAATCCATTCTCTTTTTAAGTAGTAGATTTTTTCTACTACTTATTTTTTAACTTTAAAATAAACCTTCCTAAAAGTCTAAAAATCCAAACTATACTATAAACAACAGCAGTCCAGATAAATGGGTGCAGATAGTTGCCATTTTCTTGCATAGTTGTAAATCTTGCCATAGGTTCAGATAGTAGGTCTTGATGTTGCACAACAGCTAATATGAGCAAAATAATTACAAAATATAAAATCTCTTTTAACATAATCTATCCTCTATTTTGAGAGATTAAAACTCCCTCTATCATTTTGTCTATATCTCCATCTAAGATGGCACTTACATTTGAGTAAGCTTCGTTACTTCTTGTATCTTTTACTTGTTGGTATGGTTGCATAACATAGCTTCGTATCTGATGTCCCCAACCTATCTCACTTTTTGCGACACCAGCCTCTTTTGCTTTTTGTTCTTCGAGTTCAAGTTCGTAAAGGCGAGATTTTAACATTTTAAGTGCAGTTGCTTTGTTTTTGTGCTGACTTCTGTCATTTTGGCACTGAACAACTACACCTGTTGGTATGTGGGTAATCCTTATAGCACTCTCTGTTTTGTTTACATGTTGTCCACCAGCACCACTTGCACGGTATGTATCTATGCGGATATCTTTATCTTCTATCACTATATCTATATCATCATCTATCTCTGGTGAGACCATAACAGAGCTAAAAGATGTGTGTCTTTTTGCATTGCTATCAAACGGGCTTATGCGAACAAGTCTGTGGATACCGTTTTCAACTTTTAAGTAACCGTAGGCATTTTCACCTTTTATGAGGATAGTAGCATCTTTTATACCCGCTTCTTCACCATTTTGGTAGTCAAGAACTTCCACTTTAAAGTCTCGTCTTTCTGCCCATCTTTTATACATTCTAAGTAGCATAGAGGCCCAGTCTTGTGACTCTGTTCCACCAGCTCCTGGGTGTATGCTGAGTATGGCATTGTTTGCATCACTTTCACCACTCAAAAGCACCTCTATCTCCATATCTCTTAGTTGTTGTTCAAGTAGTGGAGCATCATCGTAGAGTGCTTGGAGTGAATCCTCATCATTTTCCTCTTTTGCCATTTCGTAAAGCTCTTTTGCATCTTCAACAGCACTTTTTGCTATGTTGAACTTTTCAAGTTTTCGTTCAAGCTGAGTTTTCTCTTTTTGGATTTTTCCAGCTTTTGAAGCATCGTTCCAAAAGTCTGGATTGTTTTGTAGGTTCTCAATCTCTTCTAATCTTTTTTCAATTTTTTCTGGTTCAACAACATCTGTGATGTTTTGAAGTTTGACCGATATGTTTTTTAAAAGTTCTGTGTATTCGTAATTGTCCATATTTTCTTCCATATATTGTATAATTGTGATTATATAAAACAGAGGCTTAAAATGAAGATTATTTCAAACCCGTTTGAGTTAAAAAAATATTTAAAATCGTTAAGTGGAACTGTTGGGTATGTTCCAACTATGGGTGCATTGCACGAGGGGCATATCAGTTTAATAAAACAAGCAAGAGAAGAGAATGAGATTGTAGTTGTTTCCATATTTGTAAACCCTACACAGTTTTTAGCTGGTGAAGATTTGGACAAATACCCAAGAAAAGATGAAGCAGATAAAAAGATATGTGAACTCTCAGGTGTAGATGTGTTGTTTTTTCCACATGTAGAAGATATGTATGGTAAAGATGAAGTGAGTTTACAAGCTCCACATGTAAGGGGTTATGTTTTAGAGGGGGCTTCAAGAGTTGGGCATTTTAATGGTGTTTTGACAGTTGTAAACAAGCTTTTAAACATAGTAAATCCAACTCGTGCATATTTTGGGAAAAAAGATGCTCAACAACTAAACCTTATAACATTGATGGTAAAACAACTTTTTATGGATGTTGAGATAGTTGCTGTGGATACTGTAAGGGAGAGTGATGGTTTGGCACTTAGTAGTAGAAATGTTTATCTTAGCAAAGAACAAAGAAAAGAGGCTTTGAAAATCTCATCTTCACTCTATTTGGCTTCATCACTTGTGGGTAAAAATGTAACTTCAACACAAGAGATAAAACAAAAGATGTTAGAGGTTTTAGAGCCTTTTGAAATAGTTTATGTAGAGATTTTAGACAGAGATTTTAACTACATAAAAGATGTTGAAGTTGGAAACAGTATAGTTTTGGTAGAGGTTATAGTTGGGACAACAAGACTTTTAGATAATGTTTGGATATAGATATGAAACCAACGATTTTATATGTTGAAGATGAAGATGGGATTAGAGATAATTTAACACAGTTTTTAAACTACTTTTCATCAAAAGTTTATGTTGCTGTTGATGGTGAAGATGGAGTTAGTAAACACAGAAGGTATAAG
>CAYNVR010000164.1:0-2817 GCA_964400715.1 uncultured Sulfurimonas sp. | reverse complement strand
GCTGTTGTTTCTCAATCGCTCATACCAAAAATAGGTGGTGGTAAAGTTGCAACACAAGAGATACTCATAACAAACCCAGCCATCTCTAACCTTATCCGTGAAGACAAAGTTCACCAAATCTACTCACAAATGCAGTTAAACCAAGCTGAAACTGGTATGACAACTCAAACTCAACAGATGTTAGAACTTCTACAAAAAAATCTTATAACAAAAGAAAATGCTTTGAAAAACTCAAACAAAGCAGATGAACTAGCAAAAATGATAGATAACCTATAACAAACAAAGCCACTATCTTGTGGCTTTATTTAAACTATCTAGTCTGCCCTGAACCATAGATTTTAAACTTATATGTTGTAAGCCCTTCTATCCCCATAGGTCCTCTTGCATGTAGTTTGTTTGTACTTATCCCTACCTCTGCTCCAAAGCCAAAAGCTCCACCATCTGTAAACCTTGTTGAAGCATTTAGGTAAACTGCGGCCGCATCTATGTTATTTAAAAACTTTTCAGCTGTTGTTACATTTTGTGTTATGATAGCTTCTGAGTGTCCAGAACCAAATCTTACTATATGTTCTATCGCACCATCTACACCATCTACAACTCTTATGTTTAAGATGTTTGCCAAGTATTCTGTATCGAAATCTTCCTCTGTCGCAGGTACTGTTTGTATGATATTTTGAGTAAGTTCACACCCTTTTAGCTCTGTGTGAGCCTCATCAAAAGCCTCTTTTAGTTTTGGCAACATCTCATCTGCTATCGCTTTATCTACCAGCAAAGTTTCCATAGCATTACACACACCAGGTCTTTGAACTTTCGCATTTAGGGAGATAGCTATGGCATCTTTTTGGTTTGCATCTTTATCTATATATGTATGGCACTGCCCTTTGTCGTGTTTTACAACACTAACAGTAGCATTTTGACTTACATATTTTATGAGTCCTTCCCCACCACGAGGGATAATCAAGTCCACATATTTATCCATTTTTATGAGCTTTGCTACACCCTCACGAGAGCTATCTGGTATGAGAGAGATTAACTCTTTTGGGAGATTGTTTTTTTCTAAAACTTTTTGCATAACCTCCGCTATGGCTTTGTTTGAGTATTCTGCTTCTTTTCCACCTTTTAACACACAAACATTTCCACTTTTAAAACAAAGTGCAGCTGTATCACTTGTTACATTTGGACGAGATTCGTAGATGATACCTATAACACCTATGGGGATAGAAACTTTTTCTATCTTTAACCCATCTTCTGTAACCCAACCATCAAGCACACGACCAACAGGCTCTTTTAGTGATGCTATCTCCTCTATGGCAACTGCCATCGCATCTACCCTTTTTTCATCAAGATATAGTCTATCCATAAGAGCAGATGAGAGGTTTGCCTCTTTACCAGCTTTCATATCTAGTGCATTTGCTTCTAAAATGTTCATAGTATTTGACCTTAAAGCATTTGCCATCTCATTTAAAATTCTGTTTTTATCTTTTCCACTCAAAGCAGATAAAACTCTACTTGTGTCTTTTGCTTTTTGTAAAAACTGTTCCATTTTTTTACCTCTTTTTTTTTATGTTATACTACCATAAAAAAAGGTCAAAAATGAAAACAATCACTTTTATAGGCAATGGAAATATGGCTCTAAGCATCGCCAAAGGACTACAAAACAACTACAAAATAGAAGTAGTTGGAAGGGATATGGACAAACTAAAACAATTTGAAAATAAACTACATGTAGAAATTTCAAAACATCTTTTAGATGGTTTTGACATCACAAATAAAGAGATACTACTATGTGTAAAACCTGCCAATGTGCAAGAAGTTTCACAAAAACTAAAAGGTAAAGCAAAAGTTATATACTCTGTTTTAGCTGGAACAACAGTTGAGAAACTTCGCTCAAACTTTAACACAAATGCCGTTGTTAGAACTATGCCAAACCTTAGTGCTAGTGTTTGTGCTTCTATGACAACACTAACAGGTGATGAAGAGTTCAAAGAGAGTGCCTTAGAAATTTTAAACTCCATAGGTTCAACTTTATGGCTTAACAGTGAAAAAGAGATAGACATAGCAACAGCTCTTGCAGGGAGTGGACCAGCATACCTTGCTCTCATAGCAGAAGCTTTGACAGATGGAGCAGTAAAAGAGGGGCTAAAAAGAGATGATGCTATGAAAATAATGAGGGGACTTTTTGATGGTTTTGGAAAACTTATACAAACAACTCACCCTGCACTACTCAAAGATGGTGTTATGAGTCCTGGTGGTACAACAGCAGCTGGTTACAATGCACTAGAACAAGGAAATGTAAGGGCATCTTGCATAAATGCCATAGAGATGGCATACAAAAAAGCTACTCAACTTTAAAAGGAGGTTTTTATATGCTAAAAAAAATATCAATCTCAACAGTTGCATTTTTAATTATTATGCAAATCATACCGCTAAATAGAACAAACCCAAAAGTGGATGAAACAGTAGCTTTACATGCAGATAAAAAAGTGATGCAAATTTTAAAAAAAAGCTGTTATGATTGTCACTCTTATGAAACAAAGTACTCAAAATATGCATACATAGCACCCCTATCTTTTGGTGTTGTAAAACATATAGATGATGGTAGAGAAGCTCTAAATTTTTCTGAATGGAAAAAAATACCAGACTACATAAAAAAACTCAGACTTGAAAAAACAAAAAAAGAGATAGAACAAAACGAGATGCCACTACCTAGCTACACAATGTTTCATAAAGAAGCTAAACTAACACAAGATGAAAAAAACATCTTAAAAGAGTGGTGTAACAAAGAGTTAGAAAAAGTAAGAGATGCGAAGTTATAAA
>CAYNVR010000163.1:0-2839 GCA_964400715.1 uncultured Sulfurimonas sp. | reverse complement strand
CTAAAAGCTGTTATGGATTATCTATGTAAAAACAACCTACATGTAGAGTTTATATCTGCCACACTTTTTTACAAAAAAACATCTGTTTATAAACCAGATTTTTGGGTAAGAGAAGCAACAGAATGGATAGACTTTTTTTGGGAGAGGGATTTTGTTTTTTAAAAATTTTATAGTATAATTTTGTTCTAAATATCCTTCGGGACGACTCATCTCTTTTGAGATGAGGTTATTCTATCAGGCTTTTAAATTTTACTTTCAGTTTTTCAAAGTCTTCTTTGTTTATTACACCTATTTTGTTTAGTAGTCTGTTTGTGCTGTAAAGTCTCATTTGAGAGAGCAGGGCTATGTTTTCTATCTCTTTATTAAACTTTTTTAAAATAATTATGGGTCTTACAAACTCATTACCTTTTCCATTTTGTTCAAAACCGATATTTTGTCCCATCTTTATGTAAAAAATATCTCTGTCTTTGAAACCTACTAAGATATTTTCTTTATGAGTTTGTTTTTTTATCTCATTCCATTTGTCAAAATTAGACATTTTACCCTCTAAACTTTTTTATGGTTTCATATGCTTGGTTTATCTCTTGTGTTTTTAGAGTTGCTTCTTTTATGTAGTTTTCATCTTTGCCTTGTGCTTTGATGATGTCTGGGTGGTATTGTTTTACAAGTTTTCTGTATGCTTTTTTGATTGTTTGCATATCATCGTTTTGAGATACCCCTAAAATCTCGTAAGCTTTTTGTAGGTTGTTTTCCTCTGTTTTTGGTTTTTGGTTTGCCATCTGCTCAAACTGGTCAAAGATTTTGTGGTAAATCTCTGGGTCAAACTCTAAACTTTGGGCTATGGTTTTTATAACCTCCTCTTCATTTGGTGAAACTTCACCATCTACAAAAGCGAGTTGGATTAAAAATCCCATAAACTGTTGTTGTTTTGTTTTATCTCTTTTTACATGTAGAGATAGTTGGTGGGCTATATCTTCAACATTTGAAAGGTTGTTTTTCTCTTCGTTAAAAATCTCTTTTAGTATCTCTTTTGTTTTTTGAGGCTCTGGAAATATGTTTGAGATGTCATCAAACATTATGCTTACAAGTTCCGCTTCAAGGGAATCTACTTTGCCATCTGCTTTTGCAACTTTTGCAACAAGTGCCACAAACAAACCAAGTTCTGAGTTTTTGATAGACTCTTTGTTTATGGAAAAGTTTTTAAATGCCTCTTTTGAAAACTCTTCATAGTGTGAGTAGCTTTTAAATATGTAAAATAAAACTGCTCCAAAGAGTGCAAATATGATGATGGTTGTCATTGAAAATCCTTTTTCTTAATTGTACTATGTAATTTATAATATTTGAGTATAATTACTAAAAAATGGTCAAAAATGCCCCGTATAGATAATGAACTTTTTTATAAAAATGCTCTAAAAAAGTATGGCACCACCCCAAGAGGGTTAAACTGGCATAGCAATGCTCACCAACAAATAAGGTTTGATGTCATAACATCCTTTTTGCCAAAAAGTGGTTTTAGTGTGGTAGATGTTGGTTGCGGGTTTGGGGATTTTTACTTTTTTTTGAGAAACAATCAAGTAGATTTTACAAGCTACACAGGTGTAGATGTGATGAAAGAGATGTGTGAGATAACTCAAAAAAGAACATCTTGTGAGGTATTACATGTAGATGTTTTAAAAGCAAAACTTCCAAAAGCAGATTTTTATGTGTGTAGCGGAGCTTTGAACATTTTGAGTGAGTTTGAAACATTTTTGTTTTTGAAAAACTGTTTTTCATCATCTAAAAAAGGGTTTATCTTCAATGCTCTTTACGGCTCAAAAAAAAGCGATGTTTATAACTACCTAACAAAACAAACCATAACACAGTTTGCAAATGACTTAGGTGTTAGCAGGGTTGAGTTTAGAGATGATTACATGCAAAATGATATTACTGTGGGTTTTTTTAAGTTATTATAAGGTAGTATTTTGAAAAAGAGATATTATGTTATACACAAAAATTTCATTGGTTTTTTCAGGACAAAAGACTCCATACTTCATAGGTAGCCAAATCAGAGGTGCATTTGGGTATAGTTTAAAAAAAACAGTTTGTATAAATCCATCTTATGTGTGTAACAACTGTTTTGCAACCGATAGGTGTCTTTACTATCAATTTTATGAACAAAAAGATGTTTTTCATAAGTATCGTTTAGATTTTAAGCTTGGTTCTTTGTTTTATGACTTTAATCTGTATCTTTTTGATGAAGATACACATCAGCTACCTTATGTTGTTTCAGCACTACATACTATGCTTACAAAAGTTGGTTTGACAAAAGATAGGATTAGATATGAAAAATTTGACATCTATATAAATGATGAAAAAAGTTTCATAGACAACAAGATAAAACTCCCACAAAACCCCATAAAAAAATTTCAAATAGACACTATTTGTCAAGATGTTATACTAAACTTAGTTACTCCATTGAGGATAAAAAAGAACAATAGATTTTTAAGAGATGATACCATAGAACTAAAAGATATCATCAACTCCATATACCAAAGACAGATGCAACTGCTTGGCAAAGGGTATAGAAAATTTCCATACGAGATAAAAGGTGAGATAGTAGAAAAAAATTTAAGATACAAAGAACTAACAAGAAAAAGTAACCGTCAAAAAACAACAATGAACTTAGGGGGCATAATGGGAGAGATAAAGATAAAAGGTTTAAACAAAGAGTGCTATGAGGTGTTAAAAGTTGGAGAGCTTATAGGTGTTGGAAAATCAACTGTTTTTGGACTTGGGAAGATTAAGGTGGAGTGTAGTGATGGGTAAATATTTTAATAAGCAAATATATACATTTGATTAT
>CAYNVR010000162.1:0-2856 GCA_964400715.1 uncultured Sulfurimonas sp. | reverse complement strand
TCTTTTGGTTGTACTGTTTTCAGTTGTGGTTGCATTGGTTGTATGTTTGGTTGTGCTGCTACAAGTTGTGAACTCACAGCTGTAGCTACAGCCACTTTTTTTATAGTAGAACCAATTTTAAAGTTTGTATTATTTGCTTGATACTTTTCGTAACTTCCAGCTTGTTTTTTTGCTTCTATTTCTCTTTCAAGTTGTGATTTTTCTTTTTTATCATCATCATCACCAAACCCAAAAAAGCCTTTTATTTTTGAACCAATACTTTTTAACTTACCAACAGCTTTACCAAGCCAATCAAACTTACTAGCCAACCAGTTAAACAAACCATTCCAAATATCACTAATAGTTTTTATAGGTGAAGTGAATATATTTGTAACAACTTTTACACCAGCACCAAATACACCACCAAGCCAAGTAAAAAAACCACCAAACCAACTACCTAAACTACTCCAAGCACCGCTTATACTTTGTACTGGGTTCATAAAGATATTTGTAATAAAATTGATACTATCGTTAAACAATCCTTTTATAGAACTCCACATATCACCAAAAAAGCCTTTTAAAGTTCCCCAATTATCATATATAAGATAAGCAGCTCCAGCAATAGCTGCTACAGCTAACCCTATTGGATTTAATAGAAAAGCTTTACCAACCCATAAAATCGTTCTACCTAAAAACTTCATAGCACCACCAACCAATCTTAAAGAGGTGGTTAAAACTTTACTACCTAATGCTGCACCTCTTTGGGCTACTCCTAAAAGTTTTGTTTTTACTGTTGCTGCTGCACTTGCTAAACTAAATCTACTTACAGATAATCTTAATGATTTCATTATTGGTATATTTGCTAAAAAAGAACCTCTTAATCCTAGCATTGCTATTTTATAGGCAAATGAAACTAATTTTGCTGTTTTTGTTACAGCTATAAATGTAAATGTACCAACCACAGCATAACCAATAACTGAACTTAAAAGAGGAAAAGTATTTATAAGGCTATCAAGACCAACAGCTAAAGCACCAACAATATCACCTAATGTAGATATAGCTGGATATAGTATCTTTCCTATGGTTGCCCCAAGATTTGCCATTTGTTGCCCTAATAGTTGAAAACCTTTACCTTTTTGGGTTGCTTTCATCATATCATCAACTGTTTTAGTTCCTTTTTTCATAGAACCATCTAGTGAAGTTATATTTGTTTTTAGTTCATCTATTTCACCATAAAATGCTGTAATAAACTTCATACCCTCTTCAGTACCAAAAGCTTTTTTAATTTCAGCTTTTTCCATATCATCTAAAGTTTCACCATATTTACTTCTTAACTCTTCTAAAATAAGTGGTGCTGATTTTAACTGATTGTTGCTATCTAAAAATTCTAAGCCTAATTTTTCTTGGGCTTGAACTGCGCCAGTTAAAAATCCTTTGTATGCTGTAGCAGCTTCACTACCACTAGCAAATGATTTTTGCATTTGACCAAGTATTGCTATTTGCTCTGATAGTGGTACATTTGATGTAGTTGCAGCAGCTCCCAAAGTTTCTATAGCATTTTGCATTTTAGTACCATCTGTTTTAAACATTTGAACAGCTGTACCAATCCCAGCACTAAAGTATTCACCAAACTTTATATCTTTTTCTTCTTGGCTTAGTTTATTCCAACCTTTTATAGTTGTTTCACCAAATTTATAGAACTGTTTAGAATATATACCAAATCCAGTAGCAAAAAATGAAGTCATTTGTGAAGTTGTACTTTTTGTTGCACCAGCTGTAATAGCTGCTAATCTTGTAAATTTTGCTACAGCTCCATCACTCAAAGAAGATATACCACTTTTAATATCATAAGCTGCTTTAATAAATTGTGGTGTAGTTGTTCCAGCAAATGTATTACTAAACTTTTTGGCTTCTTTAGTGATTTTTTCTATACCTATATCACCAATTTTAAGAGATTGTAGCTCACCTTGTGCTTGTAAAACTTCACTTCTTAGATTTATAATCCCACTTATAGCCATACCAGTACCAAATGTAGCTAATAAACTATCTTTTTGTGAAAATAGATTATTTTTTTCTATTTGAATTTTACCTTTTATGATAGCATTTTTTTTAAGTTCTTTTAGCTTCTTATTTGCTTGGGTTGTAAAGGCAGATAAATTTTTCAGATCAACCCCAGTTTCTCTTAAACTTCTACTTAATCTTTCAAACTCTTTTTCATTGCCTTTTACATTCTTTTGAAGTTCCCTAAATCTAGCTATGTTGATTTTGGTTTTATTCATTTTCTTAATTTGTAAGCCCATTTGTGCTATACTATTTGTAGATGTTTTCATAGAGGAGTTAAAAGATGAAGCTATTGCACCACCAATTACAACACTTAAAGCTAGTTTTTCCATTTTTATTATCTCCTATTTTTATATCTGTTATATTTACTTTGGTATTTATCTTGCCTTTGGCTATTCCATACAATCAAATAGACTTAACAAATAGCGAACATATATTAAAAATATTGTTTGTTACAATACTTTTTAGTTCGCTATTTATAAAATTTATTCACTCTTTAAAAAAAGATTAGCTTCATTTATAAAAAATAAAAAATCTTTAGTTTCCATTTCAAGCATATCACTATATGAAAAATGTAGAGTATGACCTATTACAGCCATACCCTTTTTTGCATCTTCCCAAGTTATGGCAAAAAATTTTTCACCACCTCACTAATAAGTGCATAATCTTTTAATGATAGTTCATCAACTTCATCTAAAGTAAGCCCAGTAAGATTAGCTATAAGCTTAACCTCTTGTTCTTGTTCGTTTGGCTCATTTGCCACTATTCTCATATCTCTTACTTTTGGTTCTCTTACTTCAATCTCTTTACCATTGC
>CAYNVR010000161.1:0-2874 GCA_964400715.1 uncultured Sulfurimonas sp. | reverse complement strand
CAGTTTTGTTGAGTTCCACCTGGTGCATTTAGTTTACCTTTTTTATTTAGTCTAATCTCTTTTACAAACTCAAACTCATCATTTTGAAGAAGGTAAACTTTTGTTTTGTTTTGAGCAAAAACCATCTCAACTCTTGGCCCATAAACAACATAGCAAGAAGCTACCATTTTTTTAGCATCAAATTCACCCTCATATATGCCAAAAATAGAACCAACACTAAGATTTACATCTATAAGAGATGAACCATCAAGGGGGTCATAGGCTATGAAGTATTTGCCATCTTCGTGAAGTAGTTGAGCTTTTTCTTTCTCTTCACTTGCTATTGTATGTATAGAAGATACTTTTGAAAACTCCTCTTCTATAATCATATCACATTTTATATCGAGTTCAAGCTGAGTTTCACCAGAGCTGTTTTCTTGTTGAGAGTAACCTATATCTTTTATATCTATCGCTTTTTTGATTCTTTTTGCACTTTTTTGAATCGCTTCAAATATCTTTTCCATTATATCTCCTTTGCATTTTTAAGTATCCAATTGATAATTTCATCAGTATTGTTTAGGTTTAAGACATCAACTTGTTTTGGTAGTGTGTAGTCATTTAGTTTTACACTTTCATCTACGGCCAAAGCATTCATAAATGGAAAGTATTCCTTATCTATAACATTTCTAAAAACACTTATACGAGGAAGAGGAAGGTTTTTTAAGCCCTCTACTAAGAGTATGTCAAATTTATCAAAAAGCCTTACCATATCATTTAAATCACTTTTTCTTTTTGAAAAATATGTCGTTTTGTTTGGAGATGTAACAATAACTTCTGCCCCAGTTGAGCTAAACTTGTAACTATCTTTTCCTTCAACATCAAAACGAGCTTTATCTTTTGGGTCGTGTTTTATGATGGCAACCTCTTTTTTATGTTCATGCATAAGTTTTGAAGCAACTTTTAAGATAAGAGTTGTTTTACCACTGTTTGAAGGTCCTGTAAATGCTACTGCTAATCT
The DNA here is from genome assembly GCA_964400715.1 of uncultured Sulfurimonas sp. Taxonomy (GTDB): domain Bacteria; phylum Campylobacterota; class Campylobacteria; order Campylobacterales; family Sulfurimonadaceae; genus Sulfurimonas. Next base: position 1,877 of record CAYNVR010000161.1, on the reverse strand, counting down.
TTTATCCAATTTTGTACTTTTTATTTGATTTTTTAGATTATACAAAATAGATGTTTAAAATAAGGTATAATTTTAAAAATATTTAGGGGTAAGAATGAAGATATTTTATTTATTTATTTTAATGATGTTCATAAATGGTTGTGCACAAAAAGATGCTTTTACAATGTTTAATCTAACAAAAGAGCAAAGGTTGAGTGAAAATTCTATACAAACAGTTAAAATAAAAGATAAAAAAGGTGCTATTGTTGGTATGTTATCAACTTTGTATCTAAATGATATAGATGCAGATAAATATGAAGATGGGGAGTATTTTTATATCTATTTTTATGTAAAAGATAAACAAGAGTTACATTTTTTGTTAAACGATAAAGAGCCTGTTTATATTGAAAAGTTGAGTGTAAATAACAGATTTTCAAAACTTTTAAATAGTACAAATGTGTGGAACAAATATAGAATGTTGAAATTTGAAAAAACAGAAGATAGAAAACTTACTTTAAAACTAAAAGATAAAACTCTTAGTTTTAAAGGTATAGTTTATAAAAAAGAGGACTAAAAAGAGTGAAGTAGGGCAGAGATAAACACTTGCAACACTTGTAAAGCTATGATGATAACAAGTGGAGCTAAGTCCAAGCCGTTAAAATCTGTCCTTATAAATCTTCTAACCAAGTCATAAGCAGGGTTTGTAACTCTGTATAGAAACTGAACTATGGGATTAAATGGGTCTGGATTTACAAAACTTATGAGTGCAGATATAATTATAACCCAGATATATGCACTTATGAGAGATAAGACTATCCCTCCAAGACCTTGTATAACTTCTACTAACATTTTACAATCTCCTTTATATAATTTTTAAGATATTTATATATCTCACATATCTCTGGACCATTTTTAGCACCAGTTAAAAATATGCGAAGAAGTTTAAAAAAGCTTTCATCTTCTAATCCACTTTTTTGCATAGCATATTTTACAAAATCATCATACTCTTCAAAAAATGGTGCATTTTTTATGGTTTGTAACATAACCTCAGCCTCTTTTTTTAACTCATCAGGTATGTTTTTTGTTTCAAATATAGGTTTTATCTTCTCTTTTAACTCTTTTGTTGTTGTTGCTTCTTCTTCTTCAAGATAAAGGTGAGCTAACTTACCTATCTCCTCATCTGCAAAACCAACATATCTTGACAGCTCTTTTGGTTCCATCATTTTTAGATGTTCTTTGTTTATATGTTTTAACATATCTATATCAAAACGGGCAGGGGAGTTAGAGATTGTATCTAAGTCAAACCACTGTATAGCTTCCTCTATGGTAAAAATCTCTTTTGGTGTTTTGTTTCCCATAAGCACTAAGTAGTTTGCTATCGCTTCTGGTAAGAAACCATCTTGAAGTAGCTCTTTTATATTTAAAGTATCACCATTTACAACTGGTAGATGGGCATACTCTATCTTTTTGTCATAGTTTAAAGACTCTCTTATATGCTCTTGTTTTGGAGTATTACTCATATGCTCTTCACTTCTTATAACTATGCTAATATCGCTTAACATATCATCTACTGCACAGGCAAAGTTGTAAGTTGGTGTTTTGTCTTGTTCCATTATGATGAAACTATCTACAACATCTGGTTTAAAAGTAACATCACCTTTTATGTGGTCTTTTATTGTTATATCTTTTGTTGGTTTTTTTATGCGAACTGTAAAAGGGTTTTCGTTGTCTATAACAAGTTCAGCAGGGAGGTTCTCACATGCACCATCATAACTGTAAGGTTTGTTTGCCTCTTTTGCTTCTTCTCTTTTTTTATCTAACCATTCATTTGAACAAAAACAACTAAATGCTTTTTTCTCATGTAAAAGTTGCAAAGCCATAGCAGAATGAAAACGAAC
>CAYNVR010000160.1:0-2898 GCA_964400715.1 uncultured Sulfurimonas sp. | reverse complement strand
AAAGGGAATTAGATTTTATAAAAAGTTGTCTTGACTAATTGGGGTGGTATAAAAACTCAAAAAATAGAAAATTATTCAAAAATATTTTATTCTATGTTCGATGAAGATAGAATAAATTTTATTATTAATTGTTTAGACAAAAAAATTGAACGCCTACCCCTTTTTGTGCATTTACTATTTTTTTTGTTATAATTAGCTATGCTTTTTAACTCTTATGAATTTATATTTTTATTTTTAATCCCTGTTTTTGCTGTTTATCTTTTACTTAGTTTGAAAAGTTTGTCACAAAGTAGTGAGCTTAAAGTTTGGTTTTTTATTTTTGTCTCTTTGGTTTTTTATGCTCAGTGGAGTTTGGAACATCTTGGGGTGCTTTTGGGTTCTATAGCTGTTAACTATCTGCTTGCTCGGATTCACTTAGATTCTCGTGTAGATAAAAAAGTGATTTTATTTATAGTTGTTGTTTTAAATCTTATACCTCTTTTATATTATAAATACAGTGATTTTTTAGAGATCACTTCTCACCCTATCGTTTTACCTCTTGCTATATCATTTTTTACATTTCAGCAGATAGCTTTTGGAGTTGATTTGTATAGAGGAAAGATAGTTTCTAGTAGTTTTAGGGATTATCTATTTTTTGTGCTTTTCTTTCCTCAGCTTATTGCTGGTCCTATTGTGCATTATCATTATTTGGTTGATCAGATTAATGGGTGGGGTTGTAGAGTGAGGTCTGATGCTGTTTTCGCTGGGGTGGTTCTTTTTAGTATGGGGCTTTTTAGTAAAGTGGTTTTGGCTGATAATTTAGTGAAGAGTAGTTATGATAGCTGGAGTGATGTTTTTAGTTATAGCTTTATGATCTACTTTGATTTTAGTGGATATGCCAATATGGCTATAGGGTTGGCTCTTATGTTTGGGATAGTTTTACCTATAAATTTTAACTCCCCTTACAAGGCTCGTAATCTTGCTGAATTTTGGAGAACATGGCATATTACTCTGAGTGATTTTTTAAAGGAGCATATCTATATACCTCTTGGTGGGAATAGATTTGGGGTAAAAAAACAGATTTTTGCTTTGATGAGCACTATGGTAATAGGTGGTATTTGGCATGGGGCTGGATGGAACTTTTTACTTTGGGGTGCTGGGCATGGTGTGGGTCTTGTTTTTTTAGTGTTACTCAATAGGTTTTATAAGTTTAAGATTCTCTCTATATTTGGAGTGATTGTAACTTTTTTATATGTTAGCTTACTTTGGGTTTTATTTTTTAGTAGAACTTTGAATGATGCTTTATCTGTTTATAAAATTTTGTTTAGTTTGGATGGGTTTAGGGTTGGTTTAGTTGATGGGGTTTGGTTGTTTGTGGCTGCTGTTGTGGTTTGGGGGTTTCCTAATGCTAATGCTATTATAAATATACAAAAAAAGGATTATGGGCTTAGGGTTTGGCATGGATATATGGCTGGGGCTTTGATGTTTATTAGTTTAAAATTTATGGCTGGGGTGCCTAGTTCTGATTTTGTTTATTTTAACTTTTGATTTGGTTGTTTTGTTTTTAGTGGTTGAAGTTGTTTGCATTTACTGTTTTTTTGGGTTGTTATGATAGGGGATATGAATTGAGATTTATTTTACGGTTTTTTATTGCTTTTTTTGTTTTGTTTGTGGTTTGGATTGGGATTGTTTTTTTTCAGACTGGTCGTGATACTCGGATGTCTCAGTGGGTCTATGATGTTTATGTTAAGAAAACGGCTATTGCAGATGGGATAAAAGGGAAAAAGTTAGTGATTGTTGCTGGGTCTAATGCTTTGTTTGGTTGTGATTCTAAGATGCTGAGTGAGGCTTTTGATATACCTGTTGTCAATTATGGGGTGAATGCTGGTGTGTATCTGCCCTATATACTTTATAAGGCTAGAGGGGTTATAAATTCTGGTGATATTGTTGTGTTGCCTTTAGAATACTCTATGTATAACTATGACGGGGTTCCAAATATTCAGATGATTGATTATATCTTTAGTCGAGATAGAGATGCTTTTTTTAGTTTAAGTGCTATAGAACAGTTTTATATGGTGTGGAATATCACTTTTAAAAGGTTGTATGATGGGTATATGACTTTGGGTGGTACTAGAGTTACAGCTGGGCTTTATGGGGCACATAATGTTGATAGATATGGCGACCAGATAGGGGCAACTAAGAAGGCAAAATCTCAAGCTATAGTTGATGAACTCAATAGGCTCAAGGCTAATCATTTTGGGGAGGAATATAACAAGGATTCTTTAGGGTGGAAATATATAGAGAAGTTTGTTAAGTGGTGTGATGCAAGGGGTGTTAAAACTGTGTTTATGCCTAGTACTTTACTGAAGTTTGATTCTTACTTTAGTGAGGATAAGGAGCGATGGTTTTATGAAAATTTAGCCAACGAAGTTAGAAAAAAAGGTTGGGTTTATGTGGGGAATCCTTATGATTACATGTATGATATAAAATACTATTTTAATACTGACTTTCACTTAACTGATGAGGGGAGAAAGATGCGAACCAAGAGAATGATTTTTGATCTGAAATCAACTTCTTATCCGACATTATAGAAACAATGGATCTTTATTTATCACTACTGCCCCCTAGCTTTGGATAAGGAAAGGGTATAGCCATTGAATAGACTCTCTATCACAAAAATATATTTTTTTTAATTTTATTCCAATTGTTTGTTTTTAAAAATTTATTTATGTCCGAATTATCAAAGGGTTTGTTTAGAGAATCTATGATTGTTGTAGCTATAGAGAGGATGGTGCTCTCTTTTGTTTGTGTTACTAGAGATTTTACATCATCGAAAATTGTTACTGGTGTTGTGATAACCTCTTTTTGTGAGAGTAGCCCCATCCTTACTGCTGCTGATGAGCTTTCTTGTGTTTGTTT
>CAYNVR010000159.1:0-2904 GCA_964400715.1 uncultured Sulfurimonas sp. | reverse complement strand
GAAGAGATTTCAAAGCTTTTAAATCTAAATGTTAATGATTTTGTGTCAGAATATCTTTTTAGAAAAGGTTACAAATACTCTATAAAAGAGTTTAAATTTAAAGACTCTTATGAGTGTGTTTTTTTTGATAGAGAGAAAAATGGTTGTAAGATATATGAAGCACGACCGCTTCAGTGTAGAACTTTTCCATTTTGGGATTATTATAAAAGCAGGGTAGATGAACTCAAACAAGAGTGTCCAGGGATAATAGATGTCTGATATATTTAAAATAGTTTTATTTTTAGTTGTGCTTTTAGGACTTGGTGGATGTGTAGGTGATGCTCCAAAGCCAGTTGATCCAAGTAAGAAAGTTTTTGAAGAGGAGGATGCCTATATACTTTTTGCTCTTCGTGCAGAGGAGGTTAGGGACTTCAAAAGTGCAGCTGAACTTTTCAATACACTTTATGAAAAGTCGCATAAAAAAGAGTACCTTTACCGCTCATTACAAAACTATCTTGTTTTGGATGAAAATGAGATGGTTATAAAAAAGATAGATGAGATTTTAGATAACTCTTTAAAAGATTATAAACTTGTACGCATAAAAATACTTGCTCTTATAGGTTTAAACAAGTTAGAAGAGGCAAAGCAACTCGCTTTAAAACTTGTAGATGTATCAAATGAGGTTCATGATTATCTTATAGTGAGTGAGACATATGTAAAACTCAAAAAGTATGATACAGCTGTTAAGTACCTTGAGAGTGCTTATGTAAAAAACTATAATGAAAAACTGCTTGATAAGATGGCTATAGTTTTGTATGTAAATCTAAACAGAAAAAAAGATGCTATAGCACAGTTAGAGACTCACTCAAGACTCTTTGGATGTTCTGTTTTACTTTGTAACCGTCTTATAGGTTTTTATTCTAATGATAACAATATTGATGGTTTACTCTCGGCATACCTTAGACTTTACAAATTGAAATCTACATCTGAGATAGCACAAAAAATAATACAGATATATTCGTATAAAAAAGATTTTGTGAATTTGACAAAGTTTTTAGAAGATAGTGGAATTGATGATGATTTACTTCTTCAGCTTTATATAAATGCAAAAGTTTATGATAAAGCAGCACCACTTGCATATAAGCTTTATGAAAAAAATGGAGATATAACACATCTTGGTCAAAGTGCCATATTTGAGTATGAAGCTTCTAAAAATAAAGATGACAAAAAGATGCAACACAATGTGATAAAGAAGCTTAAAAAAGTTGTCTCAAAAGAAAAAGAGGGTATATTTTTAAACTATCTGGGATATATACTTATAGATCATGATATAGATGTAAAAGAGGGTATCAAGTATGTAAATGAGGCTTTAAAAAAAGAACCTGATTCTATATACTATCTTGATTCTTTGGCATGGGGTTATTATAAACTTGGCAGATGTAAAGAGGCAAAAGAGGTTATGGACAGAGTCAAAGAGTTGGGTGATGATGGAAGTAAAGAGGTTCGTGAACATATAAATACCATAGACAGATGTGTTAAAAATAAAAAAATTAAGGGTAAAATATAATGATTTTAGATGATATTATAAAAAAAACAAAAGAGGATTTGAAAAAAAGGGAAAAGGAGTATTCTCTTGATTGGCTTGGTCGCTCACTTGCTTTTAATGCACGTGTACCACGTGATGTTTTTCCGTATCTGAGTGCAACTGAAGATGATAAATTTAGAATTATAGCTGAGGTTAAAAAAGCTTCCCCTTCTAAAGGTGTAATTCGTGAAGATTTTGATCCTCTTATGATAGCTCAAGCTTATGAGAGGGGTGGGGCTAGTGCTATCTCTATTTTAACTGAACCACATTTTTTTCAGGGTAGTCTTGATTATCTAGGCGGGATTAGAAGATATGTAGGGATACCGCTTCTTAGAAAGGATTTTATAGTTAGCAAATATCAAATCCTTGAGGCAATGGTTCATGGTGCAGATTTTATACTCCTTATAGCTGCGGCACTCTCAAAAAAAGATCTAAAAGAGCTTTTGGCATATACAAGACACCTTGGTATGGAGGCACTTGTAGAGGTTCATGATAAAACAGACCTCATAAAAGCCATATATGCAGGAAGTGATATAATCGGGATAAATCATAGAAATCTACAAACTTTTGAGATGGATATGGAGCTTTGTTACAAACTTATACCTATGATACCAAATGGAAAGGTTATAGTAGCAGAGAGTGGCATATATGAACATGGTCAACTTGAAGATTTAAGTAAGGCAGGAGTTGATGCGTTTTTGGTTGGTGAGAGTCTTATGCGTACAGATAACGAAGAGGAGGCTCTTCGTAAACTGAAGTTTGGATGATGAGGTGCTTAGCCTTTGATTCCATCGGCACGAGGTTGTAGTAAAAATCTAAAAAATACTTTTATATAGAGGATAAAAGGGATACTCCAGATAATAGCAGACCATAAGTAGAGTTGCATCGCATAGGTTTGATAAAACGGTATGACCCCTCTCATAAAAGTTGCCAGAATGATAAAAAACACCATTAAATGGGTATATATATTTGAACTAAGATGTCTTCCTGTATGTATCCAGCCTATTGTTATCATAACCATCAGATATGTAAGACCAATTCCACCTGCTGTTATGAAGTGTCTAAAACTTGAGATACCGTTACTTCCATTAAAAAGTATGCTCCACCCCATAAGTCCATATCCTAAACCAAGAAGTATAAAAATCCAAAAGAGGTAAATCACATAGGGTTGATTGAGGATAAACTTATCTTTTAGGTTGTAATCACTCGTTATTGCCAGTATTGCCGCACCTACCCCAAGACCTATCCACCCAAGAGCAGAGTTGTCTGGGTAAAGATACTCAACGATTGTAAAAAGTGCTACACTAAAAATAGCCAAGTTTGTAAGAGGAGGTCGTGAT
>CAYNVR010000158.1:0-2907 GCA_964400715.1 uncultured Sulfurimonas sp. | reverse complement strand
TTTTTTTTGATAATCTCATCATAAATACTTTTGAAAGAAATTCAATGAGTTTAGATAGTAACTCTCAAGTTTTTCAAAACTATCTATACAAAACTTTAAATCTTGCAGAGCTTCTTGTAATTCTTCTGGATAATCATGTTCAAGTTCGTTTCTAACCTCTCTTAATTCTATCCAGTTTTCAAGAGAATCTACAATACCTTCTTTTTCAATATTTGATAATACTTCACTCATTTTAGTATTGTTTATTCCAGCTACATCTAATAAAAGTGAAAATATTTTAGCACCCAAAAAATCTTGAATAGAAGAAAATCTTTTCAAATACGCATCTAAAATAGCTCTTTTTTTAGCTTCTAAAGTGTTAAAAATAAATTGATCGTAAATATTACTCTCTTGAAGCAATTCATCTATAAGTTCTTTATACTCTTTTAATGCTATATAATGTTTTTGCAGTTTATCAAAACGCTTTTTTAGTATCTCTTTATTATTCATAATTAAATTGTACTCTTTTTACTTTATGGTGTCAATTTTTTACACAACGCTCTTAAGTCATCTTTTGATGAGCCAAGTCTTGCGATAAGACGCACTATTGCTTTTGGGACTGTTGGTTGCCTAATTGCACCTATTGCGTAGCCAAATTCTTTCATCTCATTTTTAATTTTTATAACTTTTACATTATCATCAACTAGAATTGGAACGATTAAACCCTCTACATGTAGAGCTAACTCTTCTTTTATGATTTGCTGTCTTTGTTTAATTTCATCTTTTAAAAACTCTTTATTTTTTAAAATATACTTTAAAGATTTATGTGCTAAAAGTGTATCATAAAGTGAAAGTGAAGTAGCGTAGATGATAGGTTTAGCACGGTTAATAAGATACTCATTTATATGTTTTGATGAAAGAATAAATGCTCCAAAACTACCATAAGCTTTTCCAAGTGTACCCATTTTAATGTGGTTAGACTTTATTTGTATCTTGTAAAAATCAAACACACCCATTAAATTTTCACCAATTACACCAGAGCTATGAGCTTCATCTACAATCAAAATAGCATCATATTTATCACAAATCTCAAAGACCTCTTTTTTAACTAAATCACCGTACATTGAGTAGATTCCCTCAACTGCAACTATCTTTCTTTTTGCACTTGAGTTTTTGAGCATATCTTCAAGTTCTAACATATCGTTATGTTTAAATCTCTGTACATGTAGAGCGTTTAGGTTTGAAGCTAAAACTCCTGAAGCATGGTAAAGTTCATCTATAAAAAGAGCATCACCTTTTCGCACAAGTGATTCAATAAGAGCAATATTTGCATTAAATCCACTTCCAAGAATTACACCCGCCTCAAAGCCATTAGCCTCACATAAATCATCTTCAAAATCTTTATGAATTTTGTGGTAACCATTTACTAAAAGCGAGGCTTTTGAGCTATGGAGTTCCATCTCATTTAACTCTCTACATGTAGAGGAATGTAGTTCTTTGTTGTGAGAGAGTCCAAGGTAATCATTTGAAGCAAAATCTTTTAAAGAATCATCATAAACTTCGCGAGTGCGGTAGCGACCTGATTTTTTAAGAGCTTTTAGTTCATTTTCATAATACATTTAGATAAATCTTTTTAAAACTTGTGTATTTAAACCCATTGCCGTAGATTCAAACCCACGAACCTCTTTTATGTAACTTTTACAAAAACCCTCAACCATACAAGCACCAGCTTTACCTCGCCAATCTCCACTTTGTAAATATTTATCTAAATCATCCATATCAAATGTGTTAAATAAGTAATCAGTTTGTGAAATATCAATAAGTTTTTTTTCATTACATTGGTAAATCATGCAAGTGATAATGCTAGTAATCCCTCCGCTTTGTGTCATTAAAATATTGCGTGCATCATCAACACACTTTGCTTTTCTAAGGATTTGATTTTTTGCAGTTACTACTGTGTCGGCTACTAAAAGTGGGTAATCTTTAAAGTCGAAAGCTTTTAAGTTAGCTTCGTATTTTCCAAGAGTTGCTTGATAGACAAAGTTTTTAGGCGAGGTTGCTATAATTTTATCTTCATCAAAATCAACACTCTCTTGAATAAAGTCAATATTTGCTTCACCTAGTAAATGTGCGCGAGTTTCAGAGCCAGAGCATAAACGAATCATTTTATAAACTCCAAAAGTTTATCTATTACTTCTTTATTACTTTGGCGTTTCCACTGGTTAAAAGATGGGTGTGGAACTCGCAAAACCTCTTTAAAATCATCCTCTTCCAAAACACTATCAAAAGCAGATTGTGCAAAATTTCCACAAAGCACTAGTTTTTTGTCTACATGTAGAGATAATCTTGATTTAAAATCATCCATCATATTTTGTATAACATCATTTATAGGATTTGGTTTTTTACGTTGTTTTGGATTTTGGCGGATTTTTTCGAAGTACTGCATCTCTCTAGATGTAGACAAAGAGCAGGTATAAGCTGAGAGTTGCATAGGATAATTACAAACATTTAAAATGCCAATATTTGTAACTTTTTTCTCATGAACTAACTTACCAAAAGCCTCATCTAAAGCAAACAAAACTTTTGACATATCCACTCCACTTTTTCCAGCAACTGGATAGCCATTTTTCACCTCTTGTGTGTGTGGAGATTCCAGCACAAATATCACTTTATTCTCTACATGTAGAGCATCAGGAACAAAATAATCTTTTAGTTTTTTATACAACATTTAAAATTGAGAGGAGAAATATGTCCCTAAAAATATTGCTACAGTTCCAAGTAAAATATTTACAGGAACCATAACAGACCCAATAAGCCCAAGTTGAGCTTTTGCGCCAGTTGCATCACCCTCATTTAACAATCTCTCAGCCTTGTTTCTTCTAAACATCATAACTAAAAGGTTTAAAAACATTACAGACCAAATACCCT
>CAYNVR010000157.1:0-2920 GCA_964400715.1 uncultured Sulfurimonas sp. | reverse complement strand
TCCAAACAAAAAATATGTTTCGGCTCAAAAACTTAAAATGAAAACTATGTCTAAAGCTGAGTTAAAAGCTGAATATGACAAAACTGTTGCAGTTAATGCTGCTACTGATGCTGTTATCCAATCAGTTGTTAAGTTCTTAAAAGAAAATCACTTTGACAAACATAAAGTTGTTGCTGACCTAGTTACTGATGCATTTGATCAATATGGTCAAATTCCAGCTCAGAAAAAACTATCAGATAAAGCTGTAAAAGCTGGTGATTATGAAAAAGCTATTCTTTTTGAAAACATGATCTGGCAATATATGGTTAAAACTGCAGATGTTGGAATTAGAGCAAAAGATGCACTAGTTCGTTTAGTAGCTACTAAACAATCTTCTTCAGCTCAAGCTGGTGAAAGAGCATTTGGTGAAGGTGGTTGTGGTGGATGTCACGTTATCGGTAAAGTATCTTCAGGACCAGATTTAACTGGTGTATTAGAGCGTCACGAAAATGGTGAAAAATGGGTTAAAGACTTCATTATGGATCCACATGCTAAATATAAAGAACCATATGTTAAAGGTATGATTGATTACTTTAATCTTAAAATGCCTAACCAACATATGAACGAAGAAGAGACTAAAAACATTATCGAATACCTAAAATGGGTAGACGAAAATGCAAATCTATTCTAAAATCTTGGTATAAATAACCACAGTAAAAAAAGGGAATTTTTATTCCCTTTTTTTACACTTTTTAAAACTTCTCAAAAAATTGACTTAAATCATCATTTTTTATACTTATTTCCGATATAATTAATTCAAATTATAATTAACTTAATAGCTTATTATAAAATTTTAACAAAAGGATTGTTATGCACCCAAGTTTAATAAAGGCTAGAGTTTTTGCTTTTTTAGCTTTACTTATACTGACTGTTTCTTTTACATTTCCAATAGTTGCTTTTCATGGTGTTATGAATAAGATTGACGAAGGGAAAACTGATGAGATTCCTGAGTTTAGTAAAACTGTATGGAACCTGTACAATCAAGGTAGATACAAAAGTGTAACCACACCTAAAGAGGCTCACAATAACCTTGATAAAATGATAGAAAATGCATCAGAGATTGGTGTAGCGTCGTTACCTATATGGGCTGTTTCATTAGAAGCACCAAACTACCCAAAAGAGGCTTTTCCAGAAGGTATTCCGGTATTTTTCCATTTTGACGGATACAGTGGAGAGGTTCATGAAATGAATACCATCAACCACTATGTTGGTATGGACCCGATGTGGGTTGGTGGACATTTTGAAAGAGCCATAGGACCTTATGCACTTCTTTTATTGTCTTTGGTCATGATACTTTTCATAGCTTATGATAACAAAATACTATCATATCTTATGCTTATACCTGTTTCACTCCCATTACTGTTTATAGCTGATTATTCATATTGGTTGTATTGGTTTGGTCATAACCTGCACGATTGGGGAGCATTTAAGATAAAACCTTTTATGCCTACTGTTTTTGGTGATGGTAAGATTGCACAGTTTACAACTCACTCTTATCCAACTATAGGTTTTTATATGCTATTATTGATTAGTATATTAAGCTTACTGGCATTTTTTGCTAAACAAAAAGCACTAAAAGAGATGCAACAAAGTAACTAATCTAAGGTTTTTAATGTTTAAGTTTATATCTGCAATTGGTATCATTGTTACATTTCAGTTATATGCCAATGTATTGCAGGATGCTATTGACAGTGCGCCGGCAGGTTCACTTTTAAAATTACCAGCAGGTATCTATAAAGGCTCGATCCATATAGATAAACCACTCTCTATCGTTGGACAAGAAGATGGTGTAGTTATTGACGGAGAGAACAAAGGGAGTGTTATTAAAATTACAAGCTCTTTTGTTACGCTTAAAAACTTAAATATTATAAACAGTGGAGACAGACATGAGAAGGTTGATGCTGCCATAACCGTATCTGATGCAAAACAGTGTGAAATCAGTAACTGCATTATCAAAAACTGTCTTTTTGGTATAGATATGCAGATGGTCAACAACTCAATAGTCTCAAACAACACTATAACCTCAAAAGATATGGAACTTGGATTGCGTGGAGACGGGCTTAGACTCTGGTATTCAAATGACAATATTATCAGCAAAAATACACTTATAAAATCAAGAGATATGGTTGTGTGGTACTCACACGGCAATCTGATAGAAAACAATAGTGGAAAATACAACAGGTATTCTCTACACTTTATGTATGCAGGTAAAAATATCATTAAAAACAACACTTATGAGTTTAACTCTGTAGGTATATTTTTTATGTACTCAAAAGACTCTATTGCCACAGGTAATATTATAAAAAGTTCACTTGGAGCGACTGGTATGGGCATAGGTTTAAAAGATGTATCAAATTTTACCATAGAAGACAATACTGTATTGTATTGTGCACAGGGTATTTATATAGACAGATCACCTTTTGAGCCAGGTACACATAACTGGATAAACAAAAACAAAATTTTGTATAATTCAGAAGCTATGCACTTCCACTCTATAAGTGAAGACAATATTATACGTGATAATATTATTGTAGGAAATATTGAAGATATTGTAAATGACAGTAGAGGCTCAAAAACAAATGAAAATGAGATAGTTGGCAACTATTGGGACAACTATGAAGGGTTTGATAGAGATGGCGATAATATAGGGGATACTCCTCATAAGGTTTATCAATATGCTGACCAATTATGGGTGTACAACAGAGATGTTAAGTTCTTTTATGGTTCACCAGTAATATCTATGCTAAATTTTTTAGCTAAGTTGGCTCCATTTACAAAACCATTGTTTTTAATGGAAGACCCTAAACCAAAAATAAAAAAAGTAACTACAAAAGGATAGGTATGGCAGAGAAACTAGAACTTGAAAGAAGAGATTTTTTTA
>CAYNVR010000156.1:0-2930 GCA_964400715.1 uncultured Sulfurimonas sp. | reverse complement strand
GCTCCAGCTATAGCTACAGCAGACAAATCACTCCCTCCACGTCCAAGCGTTGTTATATCACCATCTTCATTTACACCCTGAAAACCGGCAACTACAACTATTTTACCATCTTTAATAGTTGAGTTCATAACATCAGGATTTATCTCCTGAATCCTTGCCTTTGTATGGATAGAATCTGTTACAATACCCGCTTTTCTTCCACTCATTGCAACTGCATCAAAACCCATTTCATTAAGTGCTATAGACAAAAGAGATGCTGTTACACGCTCACCAGAGCTAAGAAGCATATCCATCTCCGCACGTGAAGGATTTTTTGAAAAATGCTCAGCATAAGATATAAGTTTATTTGTCTCACCACTCATAGCTGAAACAACAACCACTACATCATGTCCAGCTTTTTTTGTCTTGCTCACTCTGTTTGCAACATTTTGAATCCTCTCTAGATCACCGACACTTGTTCCACCAAATTTTTGTACTATTAACATCTTAAAGATAACCCTCTTTTTTGAAATAATTTATAACTTTCTCATAAACGTCCTGCTTGAAACTTGCACTCAGGTTCAACACATCTTCAACACCGACAAACTTGTAAGCACTAAACTCGGGATGCTTTGTGTCTATGTTTATCTTTGCATCATCTTTTAGCTTCAGAAGAAAATATCTCTGCTTTTGCCCAATGTAAGGCTTCATACTTTGTGCTATCTTTGGGGGAAAATCGTAAGATATCCACTCAGGATACTCAGCTACAACCTCGACAGATGCTGTCCCTATCTCCTCTTCAAGCTCACGATACATGGCATCTTCTACATTTTCACCATTGTCAATTCCACCTTGTGGAAACTGCCATACATCTACCAAATCATTTCTCTGAGCCAAAAATATCTCTGTCTTTTCAGGATAATTTTTAGATAGTATAATCATAGCGACATTAGGTCTGTACAAATCTTTTTTATTCATAAATCAACTTTGTAAAATTTTCGCGATTATACTAAAAAAGCAATTAAACTATTATAAGATGAACCCTCTGAAAATATTGCTAATTATTCAGAGGGTTCAAGATATAATTGCATTATGTTATTATATATCCATATACCTTTTTGTGATTCAAAATGTCATTACTGCTCATTTAACTCTTATGTAGATAAATTTCATCTCAAACATTCATATATGGATGCCGTAAAAAAACAGCTACTCTACGAACTAGATAGGTTTAATGTCAACTGTGGTGAAATTGAAACATTATTTATAGGTGGTGGTACACCATCTACTATCGTACCTGGGCTTTATGAAAATATCTTTTTAACACTTAAAAAATATCTCTCAAAAGATATAGAAATAACTACAGAAGCAAATCCAAACTCTGCTACAAAAAAGTGGCTAGAGGGTATGTTTAAACTTGGAGTAAACAGAATCAGTTTTGGTGTACAAAGCTTTGATGACAATAAGCTAAAACTTTTAAATAGATCTCACAATAGCACTCAAGCTATAAATGCGATAAAAAATGCACACAATGTGGGATTTAAAAATATCTCACTCGATTTGATATATGCTACACTTGGTGATACAAAAGAGCTACTACAAAAAGATATTGATATAGCACTAGAGCTTCCCATAAATCATCTTAGTGCCTATGCACTTACCATAGAAGAGGGTACTGTTTTTGAAAAAAAACCTCAAATGTCAAAAGAATTTTTAGAGCATACAAACTATCTCATTGAAAATATATCAAAAAAACTTCCACAATATGAGATAAGTAATTTTGGTACATATAAAAGTAAACACAACCTTGGATATTGGAGATATAAAGATTATATAGGCATAGGAAGTGGTGCGGTTGGCAAACTTGGCACAAAAAGATACTATCCAAATACAGACATAGAATCATACATAAACAATCCGCTTGATTCTAAAGTGGAGATTCTAACGCAACAGGATATAAAACTTGAGAAAATATTTTTAGGTTTTCGTTCATGTGTTGGAGTTCAAAAAGATATTTTAACCTCAGATGAGATCAAAAAAGCCATGATTTTAGTAGATGAAAAAAAACTTACACTTAAAAACGATACTTTTTATAACAATTCTTACCTTTTAGCTGATGAGATTGCCCTTTTTATATCATAGTTTAATTATTCTTTGGATAAACTCATATTTTTAAAAATATATTTTTCTTTTTGAGGACTTTTTTATGTTTGGTATGGGATTTACCGAGTTACTGATTATTGCTGTTATTGCCATATTGTTTTTAGGGCCGGACAAACTGCCTTCAACTATGGTTGAGATTGCCAAGTTTTTCCAAAATGCAAAAAACACTATAGGTGATGTTAAAAATACTATAGAAGAAGAGATGCAGGTCAAAAACCTAAAAGAAGAGGCTCTTGCGTATAAAAAAGAGTTGCTCCAAACAGGTGACAAGATAAAAAGCGCTACAGATATAAAACAGATGGCTGCCAAACTTACAACATTAGAAGATGAGTCTGACTGGAGTGATGATAGCTTTTTTGATGATGAAAAAGATGAAACAAAAGATGAAAAAAAAGCAGAGCCTGAGAAAGTAACACTTGCAAAAAAATCAAAAAAAAGAAAAAGTGATAAGTTAAAAAATAAAAAAATAGAAGAAGAAAATCAAGATGTTTGAGGATATTAAACCACATTTAGCTGAGTTAAGAAAAAGACTCGGTATTTCAGTTTTAAGTTTAATTGTTATGTTTTTTGTGATGTTTTACTTCCATGAAGTACTTCTAAACTGGATGGTTGAGCCACTCAACCATGCACTCGCAGAGGTTGGTAAAAAATCTGTAAATGCAGAAAACGGAATGGTAACCACATCTCAGGTTGGTGGAGCATTTTTTGTAGCACTTAAAGTCTCATTTTTTGCAGCTATTCTTGGAGCATTACCAATCATACTTTCACAAATCTGGCTTTTTATAGCA
>CAYNVR010000155.1:0-3015 GCA_964400715.1 uncultured Sulfurimonas sp. | reverse complement strand
TGTTATGCCCAGCAATTGAACATGCTTCATAACTGATCCCCTCTTCTAAGTCACCATCGCCACACAAACAGTAAACATTATGATCTATAAGTTTTGCAGTCTCAGAATTAACCTGTGCACCCATAAACTTACTTGCCATCGCAAAGCCCACTGCATTTGCGATACCCTGACCAAGTGGACCTGTAGTTATCTCAACACCAGCTGTATGCCCAAACTCCGGATGCCCCGGGGTTTTAGAATCAAGTTGACGAAAATTCCTAAGATCCTCTATCTCCAGACCATATCCCCAGAGATAATACAAAGAATATATAAGTCCTGTTCCATGTCCCCCCGAAAAAACAACTCTATCACGATTTAGCCATGATGGATTTTTAGGATTATGCTTTAGGTGTTCACTCAAAACTACAGCTATATCTGCAAGTCCCATAGGTGCACCAGGATGCCCCGAATTTGCAGCTTGAACCATATCTGCTGCTAAAAATCTGATCGTATCTGCCATTTTTTGACGCATATCATTACTCATAAATTATTTTCCCCTGTGTCTGTTTATATATTTTAAAAGAAGAGGCGATAGATTTTTACTCAATCGCTTATCAAAACTCTTTAACTCACCCTCAAGCTCATCTGCTAAAGCATTTGCTTCTTTCATAGCACCCTCAAGTCCTATCAAAGTAACAAAACTGTTTTTATCCTCATCATTATTTGTAAGCTTTCCAGCCTCTTGTGAAGATTGTGTAACATCTAAAATGTCATCTTGAATCTGAAACAATAAACCAAGTTTTATCCCAAAATCATATAATTTCTCCCCAAGCGCGTCCATACCAACTATAATAGCACCCATCTTTAATGATGCAGCTATAAGCTTGGCTGTTTTGTTTGTATGAAGTGTTTTTACATCATCTATGCTAAGAGGTTTATTCTCAAAATAGCAATCAATTGCCTGTCCTAAAACCATACCATTAAGCCCACCGTTATATGCAAGTTCACGTATAAGTTTTACACGTATATTATCTGAAAAAGGCGCACTTGCCAAAACCTCAAAAGAGTACGTATTTAAAGCATCTCCAACAAGTATGGCTGTTACCTCATCATATACAACATGCAATGTAGGCTTACCACGCCTTAGAGGTGAATTATCCATAGATGGCAAGTCATCATGTATAAGTGAATATGTATGAAGCAACTCTACTGCATAAGCAGCATACATCGCCCCATCAAGCATAAGTTTATTATACGCCGAAACCACACCAAGCAAAAGTGCTGGACGAAACCGCTTTCCACCAGCCAGAAGCATCTCATGCAAAGCTTTTTCATATATGGGATGGAAACTTTGTGATATTGGTAAGTTTTCTTGTAA
The DNA here is from genome assembly GCA_964400715.1 of uncultured Sulfurimonas sp. Lineage (GTDB taxonomy): Bacteria > Campylobacterota > Campylobacteria > Campylobacterales > Sulfurimonadaceae > Sulfurimonas. The sequence goes on along the minus strand of CAYNVR010000155.1, from coordinate 1,658 downwards.
AAAGGCTTCAAATTTTTGCATGTGGAATTTTATAATAATTGGAGTTAATTAGATATTAATTGAACCCTCTGAATAATTAGCAATATTTTCAGAGGGTTCAATTGATTTTAGAAATTTATCTACCAATATGTACAAAAAACTCAAAACCATCGCGTAAAAAAAGTAGTGAGGCATCGTCATCAAACTCATCTATATAGAGCTGAAGTTTTTGTGGTGAATCCACATCATGCCCATTGACACGTAAAAGTTTATCTCCAAGCTTTAAGCCCAATCTTAAGAACTCACCTTTTAGCTCTACTATCTTTAAATCTTTATCGAAGTAAACACCTTTTTGTTCAAGGAATGTATCACTTATATAACCACCACCATATCTCTGGTTGATTTTAACGCCAAATATCATCTCTTTATTGTTGCGTTTTATTTTTATCTTGCAAGTGGAATTTATCTTTTTAAAAAGGATGTTTTTCATAAACTCTGCTGCATATTCAACTCTTTTTGAGTCCAATTCTAAAATAAGATCACCTTTTTTAAACTTATTGTTTTTTAAAAAAGGATCTACTCTATTTACAATAACTGCACCATCTTTATCATAAACTCTTATACCTATATCACCATACCTTAAATCATCACTTTTTAAAAATCTATCAATATACTCTTTTTCGATGATACCTTTATCTGTAACTATACCCTCCAAAGCACAACAACTATTTAGTAGCAAACTTGGAGCAACAACATCCTCACTAAACTTTGCAAATTCACTTAACCCCAGCTGTCTTTTTAAAATTTTACCCTCGATAGCTACATCTCTATCAACACTTGCCATTCCAAGTGTAAGTTTATAGTTAATTCTAAATGGATATTTAAAAGTTTGTGTCTCTTTAATAAGATAAAGATTTAAAAATTTATCATACTTTAATATCTCTTTATCTGGTTTGGTGTCTGAAAAAATAATTCGATTATGTTTCGATATGGGTATGGAGAGCGTGTTACCCTTAAGTGTATTTGAGTGTTTTATTTTTAGTTTGCAAGAGTCAAAACCACCCTCACAACCATCTGCTACCCAAAAAAAAAGACTAAGTACCAGAAAAAATCTAAGCACTTAGTTTGATCCAAATGGATTAACTCCCCCTAGCATTCCAAGGGCGGAGTTTTGCTTATTTTGTTCAACCATCTTTATAGCATCATTCATAGCACCTATTAGAAGTATCTGAAGTGCTTCTTTATCTTCTAAGAGAGAATCATCTATATTTATATCCAAAACTTCCCCTTTACCGTTTATGGTAACATCAAGCATTCCGCCACCACTTTTAACATTAAAAGTTTTGGATTCTAGTTCAGCTTGAAGCTTCTGTGCATTTTCCTGCATACCCTCAAGCATCTTACCCATATCGCCTAGATTTAACATTATATCTTCTCTACAATCTCATCTATACCATTTTGATCATTTAAGAGTACAACTCTTGGTTTATAATCATCAAGTTCATTCTCCTCATAAGTTGCATAAGCTACAATAATAACCTTATCACCCTTATGAACCTTACGTGCAGCCGCACCATTTAGGCATATATCACGCTTTCCACGCTCACCTAAAATGATATATGTAGAAAATCTCTCACCATTGTTTATGTTAAGAATTTCAACTTTTTGTCCAACTCTCA
>CAYNVR010000154.1:0-3017 GCA_964400715.1 uncultured Sulfurimonas sp. | reverse complement strand
ACATAAAAATATATCAAATTGACATATTTTTATGTAAAAGATACTTTTTTAGATATTATTCTTAAATAAACAATGTCCTTTTATCTTATTAGTTAGATATAAAAAGGACATTATGAGTATTAATTGTTAAAAAAAGTATTAAAAGAACAAAATGTCCCTTAAAAATTTAAAAGTTTTTTAGCCACAAAAAAAGAGTTATTCCAACTACATAAAATCAACTATTTTTTGCTCTCTTACTTATTATGGTATAATCCAACTAAAAAAAGGAACTTAAAAAGATGTTCAAACAACACTCTGAGAGGATAAAAACAGGTGTGGCACTTGTTGTAGCAGTTTTAATCATAGGGATAGTAGACAATTTTTACCTTATGTGGGCTTTTTTGGGGCTTGTTTATATGTTGGCTTTTAAAGAAGCTATGAAACTTTTTAAAATAGAAAATGATTCTTTACTGTTTTTTGGAGCTGTTTTGTGGCTTTTAGCTGGTATCTACCCACAAAGTGATGATTTGTTTGTTTTAGCTGGTGTTGTTTATGGTGGGGCTGTGGCTTACAACAAAGAGCTTAGTTGGAAAAACTTTTTACCGTTTATCTACCCAACTGCTGGTATGCTTTTTATCTGGACAATCTACCAAGAGTATGGGGTTTACTCACTTCTTTGGTTACTCATCATAGTGGCTATGACAGATGTTGGAGCTTACTTTGTAGGAAAAAGTATAGGTAAAACTCAGTTTTGTAAAACAAGTCCAAACAAAACTATGGAGGGTGTTTTTGGTGGTATAGCCATAGCAACTTTTAGTGGTGCTTTGGCTGGTTTGGTTGAGGTTAGTTTTGTAGATGCCCTCATCATCTCATTTGTTGTTTCTGTTAGTTCTATTTTTGGTGATTTATATGAAAGTAGTTTAAAAAGAAATGCTGGTATAAAAGATAGCGGAAACATCCTACCAGGACACGGTGGAGTGTTAGACAGGATAGATGGCTACCTTTTTGGAGCTGTTGTTATGCTTGTGTTTTTAAGATTTTTGAGTTAGTTTTATAATTTTTATGGTTGTCATAACACTTATAACTTGAAAAAGTGAAGCCAATATAAAAGCATAGTAGTGAAGCTTGTCTATGGAGTGAGCTGTGTATGCGAGTGTTGTCATAGCTATGAGCAAAGTTAGGGGCATAGAGTGTGAGAGTCCTAAGAGTATGGAGTCTTTTAAACCTAACTCACGAACAAATATAAGTGAAGCTATAACTCTCATACTTATCATAAGTAGAGCTATCATTAGTGCTTTGCTTATGAGTCCTTCTATGAAAAAAGCATCTAAATGAAAAGATGTTCCTATGTGTATGAAAAATATGGGTATCAAAAAACCAAACCCAAAAGATGAAAGTTTTTCTGGTAAGTGTTTTTTATGTTCAAAAAATGTTGGTATGAAAATCCCAGCAAGAAAAACACCAAATGCTAGTTCTAAGTGTAGGTAAAGCATAACACCTATAAAAAGAAAAAATATCCCCATAGAGAGTCTTATATCTTGTTCTTGATTGTCTTTGTGTGGCATAAGCAGAGTTGATAGTTCTGGATACCACCAAAAAAGAAGTTGCATAAGTTTAAACACTATGAGAATAATCACTAAAAAAAGTACAAGTGATGAGATGATTTTTAAAAGCTCATAACCAAAACCAGATGAAAGTGCGGCAGATGTTAGTGTGAGTATGGCTATGCTTACTATCTCCCCAATCCCACCAGCTGTCATAGAGAGTGTAAGCCAAGGAGTTTTTCCATACTCTTTGCTAAGTGAAGCAACAAGACCTACGGAGATGAGTGGTAAGAGAACTATAAATATATTTCCAAGGTCAAAATATAGTGAAAATGTTATGGAAAAACCGTAAAGTATAGTTAGGTAGATGAGTATCCGTCTTATGAGATAAGATGGAGTTTTTACAACATTTTTCAGGTTTATCTCTGTTCCTGCTATAAACATCAGGTATAAAAAACCAAACTCAGCTACTATCTCAAAAAGGTGTTCGTCGTGTAAAAGACCAACATAACCAAAGATTGAGCCAAAGATTATCTCAACAGGAGTTGTTGGGAGTCTAAAAACCTTTGCAACAAATGGTGAAAAGATAATAATGAGTGAAATAGTGGTTATGAGTATGACATTATCACTCAAACTAAACCTTTGTAGCTACTTCTAAGTTTAGAGATTTTAACATCTCCAAATCTTGATGCATACCCCTACCTTTTGTTGTTAGGTAGTTTCCTATTACTATGGAGTTTGCACCATTTTTAAAAATCTCTGCTTGTCTATCTTTAAACATCATCTCTCTACCACCTGCTACCATTATTCTTTGAGCATCGCTTAACATCTCCCTTGTTAGTTTTACAAGAGAGAGTGCTTCATCTACATGTAGCGGATTAGGGTTTAGTTGTAGAGCTTCGTTGTGGTGGTAAAAGTTTATGGGAACAGATGTTGGTTTTAACTCTTGAAGAGATTTTAACATAGAGATTCTGTCCTCTTGACTCTCTCCAAGCCCAAAGATACCACCACTTATGAGAACCATACCAGCTTCATTTACATTTTGACAAGTTTTGTATCTCTCATCCCAAGAGTGTGTTGTACAGATGTTTGGGTAAAATTCCTTACTTGTTTCAAGGTTGTGGTTATATGCTTTTACACCCGCTTCTTTTAGAGTTTGTAGCTGTTTTAGTGTAGCTGTTCCGTTACAAGCTATGAGTCTTAACTCAGGAGTGTGTTTTTGTAAAACTGTTGCTACTTCACAAACAAAGTTTAAAGTTTTGTCGTTTAAACCTTTGTCAGATGTTACAAGACAAAACCCCAAAGCCCCACTATCTCTCGCATTTTTTGCTTCTTGTATAATCTCGTCCATAGGTTTTTGTTTGTATCTTTGTATATCTGCTTTGTATCGTACACTTTGTGAACAAAATTTACAATCTTCATTACATGTCCCACTGTTTATGTTACAGATAGAACATAGAAATATTTTTTTCATATTAGGCTCTCTTTATTTAT
>CAYNVR010000153.1:486-3070 GCA_964400715.1 uncultured Sulfurimonas sp. | reverse complement strand
TGGTTGATGAGATATAACAAAAATCTGAAAATTTTTAGATAATTTTTTTAACACTTTTGCCACACTCATAGACTCCTCACCACTTAGGTTGGCATCTATCTCATCTAGCATTAAAACTCCACCGTTTGAGTTCATAGTTTCAGATTTCATAGCCAAAATGGCAAGTCTTATGCGGTTAAACTCACCCGTACTTACTTTGGATAACTCTGTACTGCTTAGATGTATCTCTAAAATATCTTGTCCAAGAGTGTGTAGTTCACCTTGTCTTAAAAGTATATCACCATCTCTTAAATAAAGCTCTTTTAGGTAAAAATTCAACTCTTGTTTTAAACTTTTTATATGTTTTAATCTTATCTGTGTTATATCTTCTGCCAAATTTTCAACATCTGTTTGTAGTTTTACAACCTCTTTTTCAAGGTGTTGTTTTTTAAACTCTATATTTTCATACTCTTGAAGTTCTACTTTTTTTTGTTCTTTATAAGAGAGAGCCTCTTGTATCCCACCATATCTTTTTTTGAGCCAACTTAACTCTTCTATTCTGTTTAGTACCTCTTCTATATCTACATCATCAAGAGCTGAAAATCTATCTTGTGCTGTGTCTAAAACTGCTCTTAACTCATTCATTGCATCATCAAAAAATGAGCTGTCTATATCTAGTGTATTTAAACTCTCTGTAACATAGTGTTCCAAAGAAAAAATATCATAAGCCTTAGATATACTCTCTAAAACTTTCTCTTTTTTAGATAACTCTTTTTTTATCTCTAAAAGTTCTTCATCTTCACCCTGTTGTGGGTTTATATCTTCTATCTTTTTTATCTCAAAAGATAAAAACTCTTTTAACTCTACCACTCTTTTTTCATCATTTTTAACTTTTTCAAGTTCACTTTTTACCTGTTTTAGTTTCAAAAAAGATTTCAAATAGTCATCTTTTAAATTTTCTAATTTTTTTGATTTTAGGGCTATTTTACTATCTAATAAACCTAAAAGATTTTCATTTTCAAAATCGCTATAATCTTTTAAACTAAGGTGTCTTAAATAGTTTGAAGATAAACTTTTTATAGTTTTTTTAGATACACTTTGGTTGTTTACAAAGTATCTTATTTTCTCTTTTTTTGTTTGTTTAAATATATTTATATCTTCATTTTCCAAGCCAAATTCTAAAAATTGTTTGGTTTTCCAAATAATTGTAGATTCACAAACTTTTGCATCAGATGTAGAATGCCCAAAAGATGATAGTATAGAGTTCATCAAAACAGATTTACCACTACCACTCGCACCACTAAAAACGACAAGACCATTTTTTAGGTTTAACTCAACCTCTTGAAAACTGAGACAATCTTTTAAGTAAAATCTTTCTATCATTTTTCATCTCCAAAAACAAGATGAAAAATAATAATATAAAAAGTAAACAACTTCCAAAAATATGTCAAATTGATATATTATTCACCCCAATTTAACTTTTCTTTTAAAACATCAAAGTAGTTAAACTCCTCTCTATGTATAAGTTTTACTTTTTTATCTGCGAGTTGTATGTGTATGCTTTGTGTTGTTTCAAGTTCAAGTTTGTCTTGCCCATCTATGATGATAAGAGCTCTGTCTTCTTTACTTTTCATCTCTATGCTAAACTCACCTGGTAAAACAACAGGTCTTTGTGTGAGTGAGTGTGGACAGATGGGTGTCAAAGCAAAAACATTTGTAAGTGGAAAAAGCACTGGTCCACCAGCTGAAAGGTTGTAAGCAGTTGAACCTGTTGGAGTTGAGACTATTACCCCATCACCATAGTAAGTGTTAAATGCTTTACCATCTACAAGAGTTTCTATGTGTATCATATTTGACACAGATGGTCTTGTAACTACAATGTCGTTAAAAGCATACATAGTTACATCTGAACCATTTTGCTTGAAAGTAGCTTCTAAGATAGCCCTCTCATCTAACCTATAATTTCCATTTACAAGTTTTTCTACAAACTCATCTAACTGTTCTAAGTTTATATCTGCTAAAAACCCCAAACGACCAGCATAAATCCCCAAAACCGGTATATCATACTCAAAAGAGCGACGAACAGTAGAGATGAGAGTACCATCTCCACCAAGTGTTACAAGTATGTCTGAGTTTTGACAAAGCAAATCAAAATCCATACCCATCACCCCTATCATACCACCGCTAATACTATCTAATATGACATCAATACCATACTTGTTAAAAACTTTTTCAAGCCTAAAATAACTCTGCTTTAACTCTGGTGTAGATGGTCTTAAAACTACACCTATTTTTTTGATTGTTTTCACTTTAAATACTCTTTTAAATTTTATGTAACTATTTTGTAGTATAGTCAAATTTATATTAAAAACTAAATAATTGGTTTCAAACTAAGGTAAGGTTTGATACAATTTGTTACTGAGTGCAAAAGTTATCAAAAACGGTAGAGTAAAAAGTTTCAAACTAAGGTAAGGTTTGATACAATTTGTTACAAGTTTAGAGAGTATTAGCACCTATAAAGACTATTTTAGTTTCAAACTAAGGTAAGGTTTGATACAATTTGTTACTTCTACAAAATCCTGGTGACCAAATAAAATCTGCTAGT
>CAYNVR010000153.1:0-476 GCA_964400715.1 uncultured Sulfurimonas sp. | reverse complement strand
TTTGTTTCAAACTAAGGTAAGGTTTGATACAATTTGTTACCAACTCATTAAAACTCTTGTAAAAAATCTTTATATAGTTTCAAACTAAGGTAAGGTTTGATACAATTTGTTACGAACTTGGTTTAGTGGGTTTAGAAGTTGTAAAGATAGTTTCAAACTAAGGTAAGGTTTGATACAATTTGTTACAGCAGTTACAACCTACCATTTTATGGGGGTTTGTTTATTATTTGGATTTATTATTTTTTCGTAAAATAAAAAAGCTATAAAAATTTGCTTTTTTGTGGAAAACTTGATAAAATTCCTACAAGTAACAAATTGTATCAGACTTTATCCTCTGGTTGAAATCATTTAGGGGATACAAATCGAGTCGGAGCAACTGTCTTTTTAGGACATCTCCGTTCCCTAACTTTTTTTAAATCCTATCATCACAAAAATTTAGATATTCACATTGAGAGCATTTAAGTTCATTAGCACTA
>CAYNVR010000152.1:0-3088 GCA_964400715.1 uncultured Sulfurimonas sp. | reverse complement strand
GCCATAAGTGCTTTTTGAACTATGGCTTTTGCTTCTATAGGATTTTCTTCAAAATATTTACTTAAAGCTTCACCTGTAGCTTTTTGGATAAGTGGACGAACATAAGTGTTTCCAAGTTTACCCTTTGTTTGACCTTCAAACTGTGGTTCAGGTACACGGGCTGAAACTATAGCTATAAGACCCTCTTTTACATCCTCACCTGATATTTTTACATCTCTCTCTTTTGCTGCACCGTTTTTGGAGTTATAGTTTGATATAACACGTGTTAGCCCTGCACGAAAACCTGCTTCATGAGTACCACCGTTTGGTGTGCGAATATTATTTACAAAAGATGCAAGTTTCTCTTCATAAGAATCGTTATACATTAAAGCTATATCAAACTCTATATCTTCAACTTTTCCACTGAAGCTGTAAACATTTGCAACAGTTTGTTTTTTATTCATATCTGTAACATATTGTGCTATACCACCTTCAAAATGGTAACTCTCAGATACATTTGCTCTTTCATCTTTAAAATTGATTGTTATAAATGGATTTAGATATGCAAGCTCTTTAAAACGACGAGCCAGATACTCATACTCAAAAGTTACTGTTTCTGTAAATATAGTCGGATCAGCTGCAAACTCTATGGTAGTCCCTGTTTTTCTTGTAGTCCCTGTTATCTCAAGAGCTCCTTGAGGTATACCCTGCTTAAAATATTGCTCATGGATTTTACCATCACGATATATAGTCATATGGAGTTCACTTGAGAGTGCATTTACAACAGATACACCAACACCATGCAGACCACCTGAGACTTTATATGTATCTTTGTCAAATTTACCGCCGGCATGAAGTACAGTTAAAACAACAGTAGCTGCACTTACACCCTCTGTGGGGTGCATATCTGTAGGGATACCACGACCATTATCGCTTATGCGACATGTACCCTCTTTTGTAAGTGTAACATTGATAGTATTACAATGACCTGCCATCGCCTCATCTATAGAGTTATCTATAACTTCATAAACAAGATGATGCAAACCTCTGTGTCCTGTATCACCTATGTACATACCAGGACGTTTTCTAACAGCTTCAAGCCCTTTTAAGACTTTAATATTACCTGCGCCGTAATTTTCCATTCATATCTCCATTACATAATTGGAGATATTTTATCCAAGTTTAGCTTAGATTACAATTGGCATAACTACTGTTTTAAAATTTTCATCACTTAGTACAAAAGGTTGATTTGAGTCGTTTAAACTTATACTAAACTCTGAAGAGTTTATAGAGTTTAAAAAATCAAGTAGATATTTTGAATTTATAGCTATCATAAAGGGTTCATTATAACCTGTTGAGATTGATATCTCTGTTTTTGCTTCTATATTATCATCACTTAAAGATTCAAATATTATTGATTCATTTATGAAAGTTATTTTTACATCAAGTGATATTGTAGTTATTTGTTTTATTGATTCTATCATAAGAGCTTTTGGTAAAATCAGATTTTTTCCTACCTCTTTTGGAATTATTCTTGAATATTCAGGAAATTTACCATTTATAAGTTTTGTAAAAAATGTATATTGTGAAGAGTGTATTATAAGATTTGTTTCATCATAATAAAGTTCTATATCATCAAAAAACAATTTTTGTATCTCAACTATAGCTTTTTTTGGAAGTATGATGGATAATTCATCACCACCTTGATTGTTAAGTTCTACAACAGCAAGTCTTCTGGTATCTGTTGATACAAAACTTATCGAGTTGTTTTTTATATCTATCAATGCACCGTTTAATTCAAATTTAGGATTGTTATTATCTATAGCGGGTGTTATTTTTTTAAGTGATTCTATTAGTGCATGAGATTCTATTGATATTCTTGGTTTGTTTTCATAAGATGGAAATTCAGGAAATTCTGAATGTGAAAAAGTTGGTAGTTTAAATTTTGAATGTGATTGCGATATATACAACATATCATTTATAACTTCAAGATTTATCTCTCCATCTTTTAGGATTCTAACTATATCAAGAAATTTTTTACCATTTGCAGTTGTACTTCCATCTTCTATAATATTTAAGTTATCAGTAGTTACTACAAAACCTATCTCATAATCTGTAGCTTTTATGGTTAGATTTGAATTTGATGCACTTAGATATATATGTGAAGTTATTTGTGATGTATCTTTTTTTTCTAAAAAAGCAGATCCGTGGATTAGTATATTTTCTATTATAGACTTTTGTATAGTTAGTTTCATATCAATCCCTATATAAATTATAAATTATTAGTATGTAGTAGCAGGCTACAGTGAATATGTGAAAAACCCACTCAAAGCCCAAAACTATATACTTTATGGATGTGATGAGTTATAAAGCTTTCATTCACATCTCTTCACTTAAAGAATTATATCTTTTTTTTTATCACTTACAAAACTTTTTAACTAGTAGATGTTATTTTGTTTGTAAGCTCCTCTATTTTTAGTTTGAAATCTTCATCATCTTTCATGAGGGAATTTATTTTTTTAAGTGTATGACTTATTGCGGTATGGTCTTTCATCCCGAAGTATTTTGCTAGTTGTGGCATGGTATTTTGTGTAAGTTCACGACATAAATATATGGAGATACGTCTGGCATATACTATGTTTTTACTTCTACCTTTTGAACATATTTCACTTGGTTTTATATTTAAGTCTTTTGCTACTGTTTTTGTGATTTCATCCATTGTTATATTTGCACGATTTTCCTGCAGTTGATCTTTTAGTACATTTTTAGTAAATTCTAAGTCTATATCAACATGCATAAGTTGTGAATAAGCATGAAGTTTTGAGAGTATACCCTCTATTTCACGTACATTACTCTCTATGACTGTAGCAATATAATTTATAATATCTTTTGATAGTCTGACTTTATTTATCTCACATTTATTTTCAATAATTGCTATTTTTGTTTCAAGTTCTGGTGGTTGAATATCTGTTACAAGTCCCCATTCAAAACGGCTTTGAAGTCTTTTTTCAAGTCCTGCTATCTTTTTTGGATGTTTATCTGCTGTTAAAATTATCTGTTTTCCTGCACCTTTTAGTGCTTCAAAAGTATGAAAAAACTCCTCTTGAAT
>CAYNVR010000151.1:0-3101 GCA_964400715.1 uncultured Sulfurimonas sp. | reverse complement strand
CTTTTTTAGTTTATATTTCAAAGCAAAAATCTACAAATCAAACTCGCGCACCACCTCTTTTTTCATAACTTAAATAAAAAATAAAATATTATAAATTAGGATAATTATGAAAAAAATAACACTATTTGTGTTGTTTGCTTCTTTAACATTATCTGCTGATGCAGAGTTAGATATGTTAAAAGAACAATTAGCACAACAACAAAAAATTATACAGGCTTTACAAAAACAAGTTGCTCAAATTGAGAAGAGAAATACTTTAAAAGAGCAAACAGAATTAGATGCAAAGATGGCGCAAAGTACAAATGACTTTTCATCTAGTTTTTCGCAACAAGATTATTTACCAGATATATCTTTGATACTTAATACTTCTGTAGTATCAAGAGATGTTAAAAATACAGAGTATGAAAATTATGCAATTCCAGGTTTTATAGATGCAGGTAATGCAGAGATGCCATTTAATAAAGATAGAGGTTTTAATCTAAATTATGCGGAACTTGCTTTGTATTCAACAGTTGATCCATACTTTGATGCTTATGCTATCTTTCATTTAAGTTCAGATGAGTTTGAGATAGAAGAAGCGTATGTTACAACAAGAGCCTTACCAGCTGGGCTAAAAGTAAAAGCTGGAAAGTTTCGTAGTGCTTTTGGTCGTATAAATGAAAAACATCAACATTCTTGGAATTTTTCATCACAACCAATTATTTACAAATCACTTTTTGGTCCTGAGGGTATTAATGATGCCGGAGTTCAACTTCAGTGGTTAGCTCCAACTGATACATATTTTATGGCTGGTATTGATGCTATGCAAGGGAGCCAAGATAGAAGTTTTGGAGATTTAGATCAAAATAATCTGTATGTTGGATATTTAAAAAGTAGTGTAGATGTTGGAAATACATTATCCATATTAGGTGGTGTGAGTCTTGCTCATGGAACAAATGTAGATAAAAAAGATACTGATGTATATGGTTTAGACTTAACACTACGTCAGCAATTAGATAGTTATAGTTCTATAGTTTGGCAGAGTGAATATTTGCAACGTGATAAAACTTTATCAGACTCAAGTACAGATAAACAAGCTGGATTTTATAGTGAGTTAGTATATAACTATGATAGAAATTTTGCTGGTGGTATTATGTATGACAAAATTACTAAAAATGATACTGACTTAAGCTTTTATAATGGAGTTGATACAGATAATTTAGATAGATACACAACTATGATTGAATATAAGCCATTCCCATTTTCAAGACTTAGACTTCAATATACTCATGATAGGACTAAAGTTATAAATAACGAACGTAAAGATGTTAATGAAATCATCTTAGAGCTAAATATTGCAGCGGGTGCTCATGGCGCTCACTCTTACTAGGAGTTAAAAATGAAAAAAATTATATTGCTAACACTCATACTAACAAACATACTTTTTGCATCTGTTAAAATAGATGCTACATACACAACCTTGGGTGAGGTAGCCAAGAGAATTGGTGGAGATTTAGTAAGTGTAAATATTTTGGGAAATCCAAAATATGATCCACACTTTATAGTTCCAAAACCATCTCTTATATCTAAACTTCGTCGTTCAGATTTGTTGATAATTAACGGAGGTGGTCTTGAGATAGGTTGGTTACCACCACTCATAAAAGCTGCACACAACTCAAAGATTCAGCCAGGGGCAAAAGGTTTTTTAGATATGTCTCACTTTATTGATTTTATAAATAAACCACAATCTGTTTCAAGGGGATTTGGAGATATTCATGCCCAAGGTAATCCACATTATTCAACTGATCCATATATGGTTTTAATTATGGCTAAGGTTATTGCTAAGAAACTTTCTTTTATAGATCCATCAAATGCTTTAATCTATAAAAGTAATTTAGAAACCTTTTTACAAGAATGGAATGACTATTTAACCAAGCTTGATACGAAAATAGCAGAGTGTAAAGATAAAAAAGTGATTCAATATCATGATTTATATAACTACTTTTTAAAAAGATATAGATTTATTAGTTATGGAAATATTGAACCATTACCAGGAATTAGTCCAAGTTCAAAACATAGTATAGAGCTTATAAATACTATGAAAAAGCAAAATATAAAAATAATTTTGCAAGATATCTATCATGAGAAAAAAACAGCTAAATTTATAGCAAATAAAGTTGGTGCTAAGGTAGAGATTGTTCCACATGATGTTGGAGCAGTAAAAGGTAGTGATACTTTAGAGAAGTTTTATACTAAGATAGCTAGCCAACTATGCAACTAATAGAACTTTTCTGGCCAGCTTTTACTCTTGGTATATTACTTGTTTTTATACATACAATCTTTGGTTTAGAGATTATAAAACGTGGTGTAATTTTTACAGACCTTGCAACAGGGCAATTCGCTGCTGTTGGGGTTGCTGTAAGTTTATTGGTTTTTGATGGGGAGTATACCTTTGTTTTAACTCTTGCTTTTGCTTTACTTGGAGCACTACTTATCTCTGTAGCAACATATAGGGTAAAGCATATTGAAGCGTTTATAGGGATGCTTTATGCACTTGGTGCTAGTAGTATCATAGTATTGCTAGCAAACTCTGCAGAGGGTGTTGAACTATTTCAAAAGCTTCAAGCGAGCGATATTTTATTTACTTCGCCAAATGATTTAGTAGAACCTATAGTTTTATATATTAGTGTAGCTACAATATTTTACTTTTTTTATTATAAGTCATCAGGTTTTATAAAAGAGTTGTTGTTTTTTGGGTTGTTAGCTTTAACTGTTACTTCATCTGTACAGTTAGCTGGTGTGTTAGTTGTATTTGTACTGTTAATTGTCCCAGCATATATCTCCTTACTTCAAAATAAGTTTACAAAACTCTTTTTTGCTTGGTTTAGTGGCTCTTTGATTATTATAAGTTCTATGATTTTTTCATATTTTTATGATCTGCCAACAGGTTTTGCTATAGTATTTATAGCTTCATTGGTTGGTGTAGTGAGTGCCTTAATATTTAAAGTAGATTCAAAACTTATAGAAAAATAGTAGTCTATTGGTTATACTTTTACTATGAATTATCCAAATGAATGGACTCAAAAAGAGTTTTTAGTAAATAAAAAAAAGCTTGCACAAGA
>CAYNVR010000150.1:0-3164 GCA_964400715.1 uncultured Sulfurimonas sp. | reverse complement strand
CTCTTCTTGGTGGAAACACAAACATACAGATGGGAGGTTGGTTCAAAAAAGAGATAAACTCTCTCAAAGATATGCAAGGACTCAAAATGAGAATCCCAGGTCTTGGTGGTGAAGTTTTTGCAAAAATGGGGGTAAACCCTGTTTTGCTACCAGCTGGTGAAATCTATACTTCACTTGAAAGGGGTGTTATAGATGCAACAGAGTGGGTTGGACCTGCACTTGATATTAAGATGGGCTTTTACAAAGTTGCACCATACTATTACAGTGGTTGGCATGAACCAGGTAGTGTTTTAGAACTAACTTTTAACAAACACTCTTGGGATAAACTTTCATCTGAACATAAAGCTATGATTGAGGTTGCATCAAATGAGATGAATTCTATGATGACCTATGAATTTCATGCTCAAAATATACAAGCACTTTCAAAACTAAAAGAGTTAAATGTAACACTAAAATCTTTTCCAAAAGATGTTATAGATGCAGGAAAAAAAGCTCTTATAAAAGTTATAGATGAACAAAGTTCTAAAAACAAAGAGTTTGAAAAAGTTTATGCATCAATAGATAGTTATCTGAAACTATCAAAATCTTGGAGTGATGTAAGTACAAGAGAATTTTTAAATGTTAGATAAGCTAGTATTAGTTCTATTTTTTAATCTAAACCTATTTGCTTTTAGTGGTATGTTAATAGACAAAAAAACTGCAAAACCCATTGAAAATGCTATGGTTATAGATAGAAAAAAAACAGTATATACCCATACAGACGGTTCTTTTAACATAGAAACAAACAGTAAAATACTACATGTAAAAGCTCATGGGTATAGACCCTTTACAATAGATACAACAACAAAAAAAACATTTTTTGAACTAGAACCTATAAAAGTAAAAGCACTGTACTTAACATTTTGGGGTGCAAACAATAACTCTAAAACACTAAAAAAGCTTTTAGAGATTGTAGATAACACAGAGATAAATGCCATAGTTGTAGATATGAAAAATGAATATGGTTCTACAATGTTTTTAACGAACTTTAAAAAAGCAAATAGCTATGGAGCACACTTACAAAGAACAAATTATAACATAAAGAAATTTATACAAATTATGAAAGAACACAATGTTTATACAATAGCAAGGATAGTTACATTTAAAGATGAACTACAAGCTATGTATAATCCAGATTATGCCATAAGAAAATCAAATGGAAAAATATGGCGAAATAAAGATAATGTAGCATGGGTAGATCCTTTTGATAAAAGGTCCCATAGATACACCATAAACATTGCAAAAGAGAGTGCAAAAGTTGGATTTGACGAAATAAATTTTGATTATATTCGGTTTCCAGCAAAAAAAGGTTTGGTTCTAAAAAAAGAGAGTACTCAACAAAACAGAGTAAAAGCTATATCCTCTTTTTTAAAACTTGCAAAAAAAGAGTTAGACCCTTATGGAGTTTTTATATCTGTTGATACTTATGGAAATGTTTGTTGGAGTAAAGATGACAACAACATAGGTCAAACAATCAAGTCTTTATCTAAATATGCGGACTATATAGCACCTATGTTGTACCCATCAGGTTTTGCTAGTGGCTCTTTTAATGTAGCCTACCCTGCCAAACACCCATACATAGTTATATATAGAAGTATTAAACATATAGAAAAAATCATAAATCCAAAAAGAGTTAGACCCTGGCTACAAAACTTTCGTGACTATAAATCTGAACGAATACCATACACAAAGTATGAAATATCCCAACAGATTAAAGCCACAAAAGATATAGATGCAAACGGATATATGATGTGGTCACCAGCTAGCAAATACTCACTTCACTGTTTTATTAACTAACAAAGTGAATAAACAACTTAACAGCAAGTCCATAAAGTAAAAGTGCCATTAGTTTTTTTATGTGGGCTTGTTCTAGTTTGAAGTGCATCATATAGTTTCCAACATATCCACCAATTATGGCACAAACAGCTATAACAGTTAGTAAAATGTAGTCTATATCTACATAGGTTGCATAAGTAAAGAAACTTCCAAGTGCGGAAAATGGCACAACAAAACTAACTGCAACTGCTACTTTTTTTGGAGCAAAACCAAGTAGTGCCAAAAGTGGTATGAGTATGTTTCCACCACCAACACCCAAAAGTCCAGCAACAAAACCAACAACCATTCCAACTACATAAAGAACAAATTTAGACTCTACATGTAAAAGTGCTTTTTTCTTACCAAACATCATCATAGAAGCACTATAAAAAAGCATAATCATAAAACAAAACTTTACAATCTCCTCATCTATAAAACTGCTACTATAAGCACCAAGTGGAGCAAAAAGCAACATCATAGAAGCTATGGGGAAAACAGATTTATAATCTACTACTTTTCTTTTTATGTTCATAATGCTAGATGTAATGGTGGTAGAAGCACCAGCAAAAAGCCCAACAGCCTTAGCAAGTGTAAAGTCAAGCCCTAAAAAGTTTAGTACAGGTATGAGTGCCACTCCACTACCTGCTCCACCCATTGAAAAAAGTATGGAAAGTACAAAAGTTATGAAACCATATAAAGCATAATCATACATCTATTATATCTTTGCTATGGTTTGAGCATATTTTACTTTGTCCCCTGCTTTTACATCTATGCTTTTAAACATATCTTTTTGGGAGATTATAACTATGGTTGAACCCATCTCAAAACAACCAAAATCTTCCCCTTTGTCTAAAAACAGGTTTTTAAACTCATAAACAGTTGGTTTTGTAGCATCTGCATTTGTTTGTATCTTTGGTTCAAAATTAACTTTCATAACCCCCACATTTAAAGCACTAACTAAAATCATATAAAAAATCTTTCCATCTGTTGTTTTACACTGTAAAACAACCCTTTCATTTTCTATGAAAAGGTTTAACCTCTTTTTCAAAGATGGAAAATTAACAGGATAAAACTTACCAGGTATGTGAACTGCTTTTAAAACCTCTAAGTTTGTAGGTATATGGTAGCGGTGGTAGTCTTTTGGTGAGAGATAAAAGTTTATAAAATCCCCATCACTCACAACCTCTTTTTCCTCTTTTGAAAAACTATCTCCTAAGAGTTCATCTACTTTGTATCTCATACCTTTGATTTGCAAAGCATAGTCATCTACCACCTTTCCACACTCAGATATAAGTGAATCACAAGGAGAT
>CAYNVR010000149.1:0-3205 GCA_964400715.1 uncultured Sulfurimonas sp. | reverse complement strand
CCACTATAAAGTAGAGTTACAAGTGCAAATCTATTTTTATCAGCTTTTATCATCGTTCTATAAGTAGAACTACCTTGAGGAGCATAACTATCAGGCATAGTATTTAATTTTGCAATTTTTGAGGTTACTACCTCTAAATTTAGTAAACCATTTGTACCACTTGTAGCATTTGCAACTTCAGTTTTTATATTTGCAACAATAGTATCTGCTTCAGTTTTAAAATCAGCGATAATCTGCTCAATATCTAAGTTTTGCAACTTAGCTTCCATTTTCGCTGTTATTTCATTACTTTTTGTTGTTAATGCTACAATATTTTCATCAGCTGCGGCTTTAAGTGTATTGATTGTTTCATCAACATCAAGAACTGCTATCTCTTTTTTTAATAGTGCTATACTATCTTTAGTCTCACTTGCCAATCTTACTGAATAATCATCAGCTTTTTTCTCTAATAAGAGAATAGCACCCTCGTATCTTGTAAGTAGAGCTGTTGATTGCTCTATTAAATTTTCCAATGTTTTAGACATCTATAATTCCTTTCTCTATTAATAAATTTTCAAGTTGAAATACTTTTGTAGTAAGTGCTTCAATAGCACTAACATATAAGCCCTCAATCTCGCCCATTGTTAAATATTCATCTTTTTTAAAGACAACACTACCAGCTTCGCCACTAACTGTTAATTTAATGGTTTGCTCTCCACCAACACCTGTAACAAATTGAATAGCTGGTGTTTCAATATCAGCGATAACTTTTTCATCATCACTAAGTATCTGTATATATTTATTCCATCTATCAAAATGTTCATCTTTTGGAATGAGTGCTGAAACTGTTAAAACACCATTATTGTCAAAATAAATAGCGTGAACTGTATCTGTATAATAAGTTTCCCCATTATCATCAACAAGTGCAAATTTTTTTATTTTGTCGTATAATTCTTGCTTTAAAATATCAACACCATCTTCATTTGGTACAGCTGTTAAAACTCCCATACCACACCTCCTATTATTTTTAAATTCATATCTACCTCACTTTTATAATTTGATTGGTTGTCTAATCTCACATCAATAACACCTCCACCTGTCTTTTTAAAACTACAATCAGCACTTAAATTAATATCACTATTATTAGCAATATTAACAGTTGTTGTAGTTGCAAATTTATTATTAAATGTACCTATTGCTTTATAAGCTGTAAATTCTTTTTTTAGATTGATAGTGGTAACAACCATATTCTCAAATATAAAATTTCCATTAGCTAACTCAAATAAAATTTCATTTGACAACAAAACTTCATATACTGTATTTGCAGATATATTTGTATTTTTATGTAAGTAATCAAAGAAAATATTATTACTTGTTTTTATTGTTGTTACTGCTGATTGTTTTAAAAATATAGAACCTTCTGAATTTATTTTCAAATCAAAAGCATCTAATTTACTACGAACATTTTTAGACTCATTTATCAGTCTCCTAGAAAGAGAAAATAATCGCTCATCATAAACAAGGCTCACATTATCTTTCAAATCAACTGAGACTTTAAACATCCCTTTTTTTAAGTTCTCATCATCAAACCACTCTATAAGTTCAGCATCATCAAAACATACGTTTATTGCATCTTCAACAGCTCCTGCAGTTCCTATTGTTTTTTTAGTAAATGTACTTAAATATTGTCTTGCTTCACTCTCAAGCATATTGTCAATATTCGCACCCTTTTGTAGTGCTATATGTGGAAGTAATGAAATATGGCAAGTTAAAGGATCAGGTGCAATATCACTATAATCTACTCGTGATTGTATGTCATACAATTCTGCGAACTGCTGGTCTTTTACTTTTGCACTAAGTGGAAGCAAACTCATATATCAGCCTCCACAAATTCAAGATTTAAACTCTCTATTTTGATTATCTGTTTATTGCTTACAAGCACATCTTCAAAATCACTACTAACACGATAAACACCATCTATATGGCACTTTCGTATCAAATCACTTCTTACAAAATTTTGACCTATAAAAAAAGAGTTTAAAAAGTTTTCTCTTATTCTTTTTTCAACATCGCTCTGTTTAAGTAAATCAAACAGCTCTATTTTTACATCTATATCAAGAGCTATAATTTCAGCTGGCAATACAGATACTTTATCGCCTATCGGTCTTGTATATTTATCATTACATGCTACATTTGCTCTTTGTATCATCACATCATCAACGCCACTAAACGAAGCTATATAAATATCAACATGCAACACTTCATTATCATCAGGAATAGAAACATCATCTATCCGTGCATCTGCTTCATAAACAAAATATTTATAAGCTTCAGTCGGGCCAGCTACAGAATAACGATTGTTTGATGCAATTATGCGAAATCTGTATCTATCATCACTCTCAAAACTTGCACCATTATCAAATATTCCAAGCTGTTTGACCTCTACACCAAATGTAAGCTCTGTTACTATATTTTCACACTTAACATCACTCTGCTCTACAAATTCTAAAAGCTCAACTTTTGCTATGCCTCTTTCAGCTCCAGCTGTAATTACAACATCTTCAACTACAAAAGCTCTATGCTTATCTTCCAAATCATTAAGAATTAATCCTTTTGGAATTACAACATCATCATCGCTTTGTGCAAGTAATTTAAACTCAAAATTTGTATATGGATATTCGCCACTATCTCTAAATATTCCAACACTTGCACCAAGATTATCTAAATCTTTACCTGTAGCAGTAGTTACTAAAAGTTGTTTAACTGTCTCTTTTTTATCAGCTTGATTATGCATCTGTCTTAGAGTTAAAACTCTAAGTTTTTTCATATAAGGGTCGCTCTCTAACGGTAACCAATCAGAACCTAAAATCTCTTTTGCTAGTTCTATATTCTCTGCCAAAAGCTCATCAAAAGTTTTTATATTAAAAACTGTAGGCTCCTGTAGAGATAAGAGTTGTTTTTCTATATCTTTATACATTTACAACTCCATCTACTATATAATCTTTTATATATACTTTGTAGCCTATTACTCCATCAGCTGCACTAGACACATCTATATCAGCACCTTTAAATTTTAAACGAGGATCATGCTTACATGCATCTTTTAAACATCTTCTAAAATCTATTACCCATTCGCTATTAAATGAGCGATGCTTGAGTCGTGGTAAATCTGTGCCATAATCAGGCTTACCGATAACAGAACCTTTGAGAGTTGTAAGAGCATCTC
>CAYNVR010000148.1:0-3245 GCA_964400715.1 uncultured Sulfurimonas sp. | reverse complement strand
GAGGGTTCATTTACTTTGGAGTTCTCTCTGTAGGACCTGTATAGAGCTGGCGAGGTCTTGCAATTTTTATAGTTTTTTGTTTCATGAGTTCACTCCACTGAGCTATCCAACCAGGTGCACGACCTATAACAAATATAACAGCAAACATCTCTTTTGGGATTTTAAGAGCCTGTAGAATCAAGCCTGAATAAAAATCTATATTTGGATAGAGGTTACGTGATACAAAGTATTCATCACTAAGTGCAATTTTTTCAATTTTGTTAGCTACCTCTACAAGTTCAGAATCAATTCCAAGTTCATCCATAAGCTCATTTCTAATCTCTTTTAGTATAGTTGCACGAGGATCAAAGTTTTTATATACACGATGACCAAATCCCATCAGTCTAAATGGATCATTTTTATCTTTTGCACGTGCTATAAACTCATCAACTCTATCTACACTCCCTATCATCTCAAGTTGACGTATAACACTCTCATTTGCTCCACCATGGCTTCTGCCCCAAAGGGCACCTATACCTGCACTTATCGCAGCATAAGGGTGAGCCATTGTAGAAGCAAGGTTCCTAACAGCTGTTGTTGAAGCATTTTGTTCATGATCTGCATGAAGTGTAAATATAGTATCAAGAGCTTTTATCTCTATAGGTTTTAGCTCAACATACTCATGTGGATAGGCACGCATCATATATAAGAAGTTTTCAGTAAAACCCCTTTTAAGATCTGGATATATTATAGGCAAACCATTTGAATATCTGTATGAAAAAGCCGCAAGTGTAGGAATCTTTGCAATGATTCTGTTTGCCATCTCTCTAAACTCTTCATCAGATGTTATCTCAAGATGTTTAAAATAAAACGTGGATAAGGCTGACACACCTGCTGAGAGTATAGCCATAGGATGTGCACGGTCAGGAAAAGCATCGTAGAGTTTTTTTACACCTTCATTTACAAATGAGCGTTTTTTCATCTCAAGTGTAAACTCTTCGAGTTGTTCTTTTGTAGGCAGATCACCATAAAGTAAAAGATAAGCTGTATCCAAAAAGCTTTTCTCTTTAGCCATATAAGATATATCATAGCCTCTGTACATAAGTTTACCAGCTGCACCATCTATGTAAGTTATTTTTGATTCACATGATGCTGTTGATGTGTAACCCTCATCGTAAGTAAACATACCTGTTTCTTTGTAAAATGTTGATATATCAACAACCGAAGGACCAACTGTTGCATCAAGTATATTAAACTCATAACTTTTACCATTACGGTTATCGGTCATTGTTAGTGTATTTTTTGCCATATCCAATCCTCTGTTTTAATCAAAAAATATTATATCATATAAATTGCGAAACCAGATTGTTAAGGGCATTTTCATCTAAAGCACCAGATATTCTGTGAACCTCTTTGCCATCTTTAAATAGAATAAGTGTCGGTATGCTTCTTATCCCAAATCTAGCACCTAGATTTTGTTCATTTTCAGTATTTACTTTTGCATACATAGCTTTAAGAGGAAAGTTTTTTGCACTTCTCTCAAAGTTTGGAGCCATCATTTGGCAAGGGCCACACCAAGGTGCCCAAAAGTCAACTATAATGGGTAATTCACTATTTACTATAACCTCATCAAAGTTTGTATTACTCAATTCAACAGGAGTTGTATCTAGCAAAGACTTTTTGCATTTTCCACAATTTGCTTTTTTATAAGACTCTTTTTTTGGAACATTATTTACACTTTTACAGTGTGGGCATACTACTCTCATAATATCCTCCTCTTTTATAAAATAGTTACAAAGATACCACCGTTACGGTATATATAAAATCTCTTTTTATCATCAGTAGCTGTCGCACGTTTAAAATCATTTACACTATTTATCTCTATGTTTTCAACCTGTATGATAACATCACCTCCATTATACCACTATCACGTGTATCATCATTTAACTCTATTTTGCTAACTATAAGCCCGTTGATTTTTACAGGTATATTTAGTTTTGCTTTCATCTCTGCATTTAGAGGTTGCAAGGTCATGCCTTTGTATTGATAGTGACTTATATTTAGTTTCTCATCAAGTGAACCGAGTTTTACATTTACTATATCTATTTTTTTGTCTCTTAAAAATTTTACATTTATAACTCTTGATGGTGGGTAAGAGCCTATTACATTTTTTAATTCACTTGCACTTGAGATTTTTTTGCCATTTACAGCTATGATTAAATCACCTCTTTTTAGACCAGCTTCTGCTGCTGGAGCATTTTCATCTACACTTGTTATAAGCGCACCAAAATTATCGTTATAAAAGCTACTCATCTCACTTGTAACATCAGCGATATTTACACCAAGGTATGCACGAGTATATTTACCCTCCTCTATAAGCTGTTTTGCTATAGATGTAACCATATTTGAAGGTATTGCAAACCCTATTCCGACATTACCACCACTTTTTGATATGATAGCTGCATTTATACCTATGAGCTGTCCTGCTGAGTTTATAAGAGCGCCACCTGAATTACCAGGGTTTATAGAAGCATCTGTTTGTATAAAATTCTCATACTCTGTTATACCTACATCACTTCTCCCAGTAGCAGATACAATCCCCTGTGTTATAGTCTCACCTACACCAAAAGGGTTCCCTATAGCAAAAACTATATCACCAATCTCAACTTTATCTGAATCATAAAAAGTTATGGCATTTAGATTTTTTGCATCTATCTTTATGATAGCAAGGTCACTTTTTTTGTCTTTTCCTATAAGTCTTGCTTTATACTCTTTTTTACTCCCACCAATTGTTACCTTTATAGTATCAGCACCATCAACAACATGATTGTTTGTAACTATATAACCATCTTCTGTTATGATAACGCCAGACCCTAGTGATCTTTGAACTCTGTCTTGTGGAGCATATTTGTAGCCTTTGAAAAACTCTCTGAAAAATGGATTTGCCATAAGTTCATTGATTCCAGAATCAAGCTTATTTGTAACAGATTTCTCAGTAGATATATTTACAACACTATCATTTACACTCTTAAGTATATTGCTGTATGATAGAAGGTATTCTTTAGATGTCGGAGTTTTTCTCTCCATATCTGAATTTGCGTAGTTAAATTCTACACTCTCTTTTGCAAAAATAACACTAACAGTTAAAAAACACAGTAAAAATATCTTTTTCATTTTCATATCCTTTATTTAATATCATTGTAATTCTAATACTATAAAGTATATGAAAAATTAATAATTATTAAACGATTGGTTAATAACCAGTC
>CAYNVR010000147.1:0-3328 GCA_964400715.1 uncultured Sulfurimonas sp. | reverse complement strand
TGATTTAAAAGAGCTTAGTTTAAAAGATATAGCAAAAATCTCAAAAGATGTTTTGAAAAATATAGATATAAAAATTTTAGAACAAATTATGGGTTTTGATGGTGTTTGTGTAGATGGGTATCCTTTTGAGGAGATAAAAAAAGAGGGCAGGGTTTGTGCTGTTGTTTATGATGAAAACTTCTCTTTTTTGTATTATGACAATTTTAACTTTTTAAAAGAGTGTTATGAAAAAGTTGTTGTGGTTGATTCTACAAAAGATGAAGAGATACCACAAGATGCAGATATGGTTATAATAGTTGGAGGTTATGTAGAAACAAAAGAGAGTTATGAGAGGGTAAAAAATTCAAATATGTTTAAAAATTCGCTCCTTCTACATGTACAAAAACAAAAACCTGTTTATGCAGAGTGTGCAGGGCTTATATATTTAGGTCAAAAAATAGATGATAAACCTATGAGTGGTGTGCTTCCCATAACTTTTAGTTTAGAGAGAAAAAGACAAAGACTAGGGTACTATAAATGTGATATGGGTTCAAGAGTTGTAAAAGGTCACTCTTTTCACTACTCAAATATAGTTCAGGCACCACCAACAAAGATAAAACTTTATAAAGTTTCAAAAAAGAGTGCAAAAGATGGTGGATATTTAGAGAAAAATATTTTTGCTACTTATCTACACACAATGTGGAGAATTGAAAAGCCATTATGTTTTTTTTAATTAGTTGTTTATAAATGTTTTTGTTATTTACAAAATAAAGGTACAATATCACAAATTAAAATACAAAGGGAAAAAATGAATAATATAGATCTTGTTCAATTGACACAACAAACTAAAAAACTTACAGCAATGGTAGTTGAAGATGAGAAGGTAACAAATGATTTGTTAAGCTCAACTTTTAAAAACTTTTTTTCTAATGTTCACTCTTGTTTTAGTGGCGAGGAGGCTTTAAAAGTATATGGTGATTTCAAACCAGATATTGTTTTTGTAGATATTATTATGGATGGAATGGATGGAATAGAGTTGGCTCGTAAAATCCGTCAGGAAAATCCATCACAAATTATCATAGTTATCTCTGCAAGTAACGACATAGAAAAAATCTCAGAATCAATAGAAGTTGGTGTAAATAGCTTTATCCAAAAACCTATTGATACTAAAAAAATTATAGAACTTTTAACAAATGTTGTTTCTATGGTTGCTAAAAAAAGAAAAGTTGAGACAAAAACTTTCTCTATCTCTTTACCATTAGACCTTTATGATGTGGTAAATGAAAATGCAAAAGCAGAAAGTATCTCTAAAAATGCAGTAATTATTAGAGCTCTTCGTAGTTTTTACGATTAATAGAAAAAATATATAAGATTTATCTTTTTTTAAGGATAGGTCTTATATAATTCCACCAAGCAAGACAAATGCTTAACACTTCAAAAGTGGCCCCTTCGTCTAGCGGTTAGGATCCATGGTTTTCATCCATGTTACAGGAGTTCGAGTCTCCTAGGGGTCACCACTTTCTAAGTCAATCAATCTTTTTTTAAATCATTTTTTATTCTTTTATTAGTTTTTTATAATTCTCATCTTTTGGTAATATATCTGCTTCATATAAAAACTGAGATGGTACGAAGTTTATTTTCTTTACTTTGTCATAACTTGCAAAACTAAGGTATAAAATATCTTTTGCACGAGTTAATGCTACATAAAATAGTCTTCTTTCTTCATCTAAACTACCACTTCTTTGCATAAGTTTTCTGTTTGGAAATCTACCATCCATAAGGTCTATAACATATACCTCTTTGTACTCTAACCCTTTACTTGCATGTATGCTAAGTAGATTTACACCTTCACCTTGTGTAAGGTCAGATGAACCAAGTATCATAGCATTTAAAAATCTCTCATTTTCTTTGTATGGTTTTGCTAACTCTTTTAAAAGTAAAACTTTTCTTTTTATGCGGATAAAAGCTTCCTCTTTTTGTTTTTCATCTATTGAGCCATCTTTTAGTGTAGCTCTTTTTGTAGCTAAGTTATTTGAGATGTATTCAAAAAGTTTTGAAGAAACTATGGTTTCTACTATAAAAGATGGATTTGTTAAACCTTTTAACTCTCTAAACAAAGTGTAGAAATTGTGTAAAAATGTAGCACTCTCTTTTGTAAGTTTTGGGTATTTTAAAATTGGATTTTTCATAAATTTTTCTTCAAATCCAAGTTTTGCATATTTGCCAACTGTTCCAAGTTCTAAAAACTCATCAAAAAGTCCTAGCTGATGGTTTAGTTTTCTTTTTTCAAATGGGTTTTTTATGGAGATATCTGGTGCATATAAACCATAAAACATTGTTGAGTGTCCCAAAGTTTTAAGAGCAATGTAGAGTTCTTTTGCCATAGCACTACCAACACCTTTTGCAAACTCAAATACATGTATGAAACTCATCATATCGTTTTCATTTACAAGAAGTGTGTATATGTCTAAGACTGCTTTTATCTCTTTTGAGTCAAAAAAACTTGTGCCACCTTTTCTTCTACATGGTATATTTAACTCTCTTAATGCCACTTCAATACCATCCGCAGATGAGTTGTTTCTAAAAATAACAGCTATCTCATCATTTTTTGTAGCTGAATTGCTTATTTTAAATGCTATGTCATGATACTGGTCAAAAAGTTCATCATAACCTAAAAATTTTGGAGGGTGATTTATATCTGTTCTAGTCACTTCCAAACTTTTTGGATAGATTCTTAGATTGTTGTTGATAACTTTATTTGCAAGAGCAAGTATGGCACCAGATGAACGGTAATTTTTTGTTAGTGTAAAAACTTTGGCTTCTTTGTATTTTTTTGTAAATGAAGCTATGATGTTTATATCTGCACCATTAAAAGCATAGATACTTTGGTCGTAATCCCCAACACAAAACAAAGATGGAGGGTCCATGGCATCTATGAGTGTACCTTGAAGGGCATTTGTGTCTTGGTACTCATCTACCAAAACCTCTTTGTATCCTAAATCTTCATCTGTTGCAAACTCTCTAAACTTTAAAAGTAGGTCGTTAAAGTTTAAAAAACCATATTCTTGCTTTAATTTTTCAAACTCATCTACTATATCTGCATAGATTAATGCAAACTGTTCATGCTCTTCGTAGTTGTTTATAATCCACTCTTCAAAATCTATATTTAGTTCAGTGTTTTGGTAAAAAGAGTACATGTCATAAAGATAGTTACCACCATAAGGTTCAACATCATTGTCAATATGTGAAAATGTTCTTTTTTCATAAACACTTCTAAATAGTGTTTTAAGCTCCCTTTGTTGTTTTAAAACAACTCTTTTATCATGTTTTTTTAGCCATCTATATGAAA
>CAYNVR010000146.1:0-3345 GCA_964400715.1 uncultured Sulfurimonas sp. | reverse complement strand
AAACCAGGTAAGAGAAAAGCTCGTCGTTCTCGTCAGTTCTCTAAACGTTAATCTTCTTTTTATAAAACTTCTCTTTTTAGAGAGGTTTTATACCATTTTATATGAAATTTTTATCCCTTTTACTTTTTACACTATCTTTATACAGTTCAGTTTTAAATCTTGCCATATCTTCAAACCCAGCAAGACTAAACCCTCTTTTGGCAACAGATTCTGCTTCATCTGAGATAACAGGTTTTTTGTTTAACTCCCTTGTAAAGTATGATGACAACTCATCAGTCATAGTTGGAGATTTGGCAAAAAAGTTTTATTTTAAAGATGATGTAACACTTGTTTTTGAGTTAAAAAAAGGTATAAAATGGCACGATGGTGTGGAGTTTAGTTCAAAAGATGTTGTTTTTACATATGAGACAATTATCTCAAAAGATGTTATAACACCATATAGTTCATCTTTTATATATGTAAAAGATATAGAACTTGTGGATAGATATAAACTCATAGTACATTTTAAACAACCATATTTTAAAGCTCTTGAAACTTTTATGATAGGGATAATCCCTGAGCATATTTTAAAAGATGAAAAAGATATTATGAACTCATCTTTTAACAAACACCCCATAGGAACAGGTCCTTATAAACTCACAAAGCTTGAATTTTCAAAAAACATAGAGTTGAAAGCTTTTGATGATTATTTTGAAGGAAAACCAAAAATAGAAAAAATATCTCTACATGTAATCGCAGAT
This sequence comes from uncultured Sulfurimonas sp., assembly GCA_964400715.1. Classification (GTDB taxonomy): domain Bacteria; phylum Campylobacterota; class Campylobacteria; order Campylobacterales; family Sulfurimonadaceae; genus Sulfurimonas. Next base: position 2,605 of record CAYNVR010000146.1, on the reverse strand, counting down.
ACAACAACAAGGTTTTTGATGTTAAAATCTGGTGAGTTAGATATAGGCTCCATTGAGCCTTTGGTTTATGAAAGGGAGATTACTCAAAACTTTTTAAATAAGTTTAATATATATAAAAATATAACTTTTTCATATACTTACTTAGGTTTTAACCTAAGAAAACAAAAGTTTAAAAATCCAAAGATAAGAGAAGCTCTATCTCTTGCGATAAACAGACAAGAGCTTATAGATATACTTTTTTTTCAACATGCAAAGGTGTGCAAAGGACCTTTTTTGGAAACTTCAAAAGGTTACAATCCACTTGTGAAACCTCCCAAACAAGATATACAAAAAGCAAAAAAACTTTTAAAAGAGTTAGGTTATGATGAAAACAACCATTTTAGATTTGAGATAGTAACATCAAACTCAAACACCATAAGACCTTATGCCGTTGAGATTTTACAGCACCAGTTAAAAAAAATAGATGTTGATGTAAAAATCCGCATAATGGAATGGCAGGCATTTTTAAATACTGTTGTTTTTCCACATAACTTTGATGCCGTTTTACTTGGCTGGGGGCTTTCAAAAACACCAGACCCATATATGATTTGGCATAGCGATAATGACAAACCGGGAGGTTTTAACTTTATAGGTTATCACAACAAAAAGTTAGACAAACTGATAGAAAAATCACAAAAAACAGTAGATAGAAAAAAGTTATATAAAATGTGGCAAGAGATGTTTAAAATAATTGTAGATGACAACCCTTATCTTTTTTTATATACACCAAACTCAATCACCGCTGTAAATAAAGATATAAAAAATATAACACCAACACCAAACGGTATATGGTACAACTATATAAACTGGGAGAAATAATATGATATTACTTTTTGATTTAGATGGAACACTTATAGACTCAACAGAGGCTATTTTGGAGAGTTTTCATAACTCTTTTAATGTTTTAAACTATCCACATCCAAAAGATGATGATATAAAAGCACTTATAGGTTATCCACTCGATATTATGTATGCTAATTTAGGCATAGAAGAGCAGATGGTAGATACTTTTGTGCAAACATACAAAGCACATTACAGAAAGATATCTACACAAAAAACAGTTTTACTCAAAAATGCCAAAGAGAGTATTGTTGAAGCTAGTAAAATAGCAAAGCTTGGTATTGTAACTACAAAAACAGGAAGATATTCAGAAGTTTTGTTAGAGCATTTTGGCATTATGAATTATTTTGATGTGTTGGTAGGTAGAGAACATGTACAAAACCCAAAACCAGATGCAGAGCCTATCTTAAAAGCATTGGAGAGTTTTGATACAACAGATGAAGAGATATTTATGATAGGTGATACAAAACTCGACCTAATCTCTGCAAAAAATGCTGGTGTAAAAAGTATAGCTGTTTTAAGTGGGTATGATAATGAAGCTATGTTACGAAACTATACAGATTTAGTATTTAGTGATACTTTAAGTGCCATAAACTATCTAAAAAGTAGGAAAAAACCACACATTTAACTAACTATAATCAATTAGTAAATAACATCAAGCTATATTTAAGAGCAAGTTGCCTAAAATACAACAAACTATCAAAGAAGAATTTCTTGTGAACAATTGAAGGAGAATTTATGCTAGAAATCAGATGGCACAGTCGCGCTGGTCAAGGTGCTGTTACAGGTGCAAAAGGTTTAGCTGATGTAATTTCTACAACAGGAAAGCATGTTCAGGCATTTGCATTTTACGGTTCTGCGAAGCGTGGAGCTGCAATGACTGCATATAATCGTGTTGATGATGAAGTTATTATGAATCATGAAAAATATATGGAACCAGATTATGTGTTTGTTATTGACCCGGCATTAGTTTTTACATCTGATGTAACTATTAACGGTAAAGAAGATACAAAGTACATCATTACTACACATATGAGTACAGAGGAGCTTGTTGCTGCTCAACCTAAGTTGGCTGGTAAAGAGGTTTATACAGTAGATTGTATAACTATTGCAAATGAAACTATTGGTCGTGCTATACCAAATACACCTATGCTTGGTGCTTTTATGAAGATTTCTGGTATGTATGATATTGAATTCTTTAAAGAGAGTATGAAAAGAGTTCTTGCAAAATTACCTCAAAAAATTATCGATGCAAATATGCTTGCTATCCAGCGTGCATACGATGAAGTGAAATAAGGAGCTGATGATGGCAAATAAAGGTTGGGATGAATTTGAAATTGGAGCTATGCTTCGTACTTTTGATGGTAGCATAGATAACATCGCTGGAACACTTCAAGAAGACCGTAACTATACTGAAAATAGTTCTTTTACTGCTAGTGTTGCAGATTGGAGACTTATAAAACCTGTTTACAACAAAGACTATTGTATAGATTGTCAGTTTTGTTGGATATATTGTCCAGATGTTTCTATCATATCAAGAGATAAAAAAATGATAGGTATAGATATGGACCACTGTAAAGGTTGTGGTATCTGTGTTGAGGTTTGTCCTACAAACCCAAAATCTCTTTTAATGTTCCCAGAACAGGCAGATGAGGAAACAGAGATAGCTAACTGGCCTAAAAAAGATGAGGAGAAGAAGTAATGGCATTTGATAAAATGGAATTAA
>CAYNVR010000145.1:0-3409 GCA_964400715.1 uncultured Sulfurimonas sp. | reverse complement strand
CATACCAAGATTTACCATCTCACCGTCGAGTGATTGTGTATAAACTTGTCCCATAGTTATAAAAGGTCCACCATCTTGTTCCCAAGTTGTTAAAACTGGCAAGTCATAAAGGTTTACATCATCATCTAAAAACTTAACCTCTTGACACTCACCCTCACCTTTTAACCTTTTTGGAAAGATATTTTTTAAACTAAAAAGCTCACTTGCCATAGATAGTTTTTCCATAAACCCTGCTGGTGGTTTCATATGTAAAAGTTTTGTTATCTCATCTGCCACAGATTCGATAGTTCTTCCAAAAAGAAGCTCACACCTTTTGTATGATGAAAAAAGGTTCATAACCACATCTTCATCAAACTTTTTACCATTTTTTTTATCTACAACATTTGTAAAAACAAGAGCCTTTCCACCATCTGGTTTTTTTACCTCTGCATAAGCTACATGTGGAATTTCCAAGTAGATATCTAATTCATCATCTATAATCTTTACTTCATCATTTTTTTTAAGTAACTCTACCGCTTTTTTTAAACTCATATATTTCCCTTAAAGTCTTTGTGGCATCTCATCTTTAAATGCTACTTCTTGTGCTTTTTGCAGTAGTTCCAATGCCCCGTTTTCTATCATCTTTTTTGCTACATCTTTACCAAGATTTTTAGCATCACTAACACTTACTTTTACTTTTTCTTCCATAATGTTAGTCCCATCACTAAAACCTAACATAACTCTAAAAACAATACTTTCACCATCTTTTATGGCATTACATGCAACAGGTGCTGAACACCCTGCTCCTATGGCAGATATAAAATCTCTCTCTATTTGAGTGAGTAAAAATGTAGTTTCATCATTTAAACTTTTTGCTATCTCTTCTAACTTTTCATCACCTTTTACTATCTCTATGCCAAGAGATGCTTGTCCCATCGGTGGTATCATCATATCAAGAGATAATTTTTCTACATATGGTATATCTTTTAACAAGTCAAGTCTATCTAAACCTATGAAAGCTAAAATGATGGCATCATACTGCCCCTCTTTTAATTTTCTAAGTCTTGTGTTTACATTTCCTCTTAAATCTTTTACTTTTAAATCTGGTCTTTTTCTAAGAAGTTGCATCCTTCTTCTAAGACTTGTTGTTCCAACAACACTACCTTGTGGTAGTTCATCTAAACTTTTATATTTGTGAGATAAAAAAACATCACTTTGGTCTTGCCTACATGTAATGCTTACAAGCTCTAAACCATCTGGTATGTAGGTTGGAACATCTTTTAGACTATGCACTGCCATATCTGCTTCACCTTTTAACATGGCATCTTCAAGCTCTTTTGTAAAATGTCCTTTTCCACCTATGAGTGCGAGAGGTTTATCTAAAACTTTGTCCCCATTACTCACTATCTCATTTAAAACCACTTCTATATCTGGGTAGCTTTTTTCAACTCTCTCTTTTATGTGGTATGCCTGCCAAAGTGCAAGTTGTGATGTTCTTGTTGCGATTACTAGTTTTTTCATCTATTTAACCTTTTCATATTTCTTTTTTGTACTATCTAATTGTCCATCTAAAAATACAGTAGGTGTACCGCGTACCATCATCTCAACAGCAATCTTTTCACACTCTTTATAGACTTTTAAAACCTCTGGTGAATTTAAATCTTTTTTTGTAAATTTCATACCTAAAACTTTTTCAAATTCATTTAAAGCTTTATTTTGTGGAGTTTTATAGTCCGCTTTTAAAGAGTAAAGTTTTGCCACCACATCTTTTTTCCCTTTTAGTTCAGCATATATAGAAGCCTTTACAAGTGCTGGTGCAGCAGGGTGGAGTTGCTTTAATGGAAGATGATAAAAATAAACTGCAAATTTGTCTGGATGTGCTTTCATATATTTTAAAGCACCAGGAACGAACCTTTTACAAAATGGACAAAGTGGGTCTGAAAATATAGCTACTTTGTGTTTTGAGTTTTCATTTCCAGATACTAAAAACTCTTTTTTGTAAAATCTCTCTTTCATCTTTGGTGTTAAAGAATCTTTTAAACTATCCTCTGTAATCATATCTATGAAATCAAGTGCGACAAAAGAACCATTTGAAAACAAAATAGCTTTTTGTGAAAACTTAGTTTTACTTTTTTTATCTGTTCCATATATTTTTAGTATAAAACCATACCAACCTTTTAAATCTTTTAACTCTATTTTATCTTCAATCTCTATGTTAAAATCTTCTACATCGTTATGTCTAAACTCTTTTTTTAAAAATGAAACTAAATCAATATTTTTTGATTTTCTAATAAGACCTTGTGTAATCACTTTACCATCAGAAAATATTGTTATCTTTTTAGAAACTGTTTTTTTACCCTTTATAATCATCTCTATTTTTAGTTGTTCCCAACCTTTTAAACCAGCGACAGGTGACGACTTTTTAACATTAATCTCTAAATTTTTAATACTTTTATTTTTACCTATTTTACCCTGCAAAAACTCAACAACTTCATCAGATACCGTAGAACCAAATAAACTAATGTTTAATAGTAGTATTATGCTTAATAATCTCAACATCGATAACATCATCTTCCTTTCTATATCTATTTTCCTCTTTAAAAGAGTTTTTAAAACCTTTTGATTTTACACCAAATCGGTTAATAATCATAGTGGTAAAAACTCCAAACTGCATAAGTATTCCTAATATGTCTGTAAAAAAACCTGGAACTATTAACAATATAGCTCCAAGTATGGATGTTATGTTAGAGTTTTTAAACTCCTCCAAATCCATCTCTCTACTAACAAATGCTCTTAAATTTTCAGCAAATGTAAATTTAAAGTTTACAAGTAGATAAACACCTAAAAATGCACTTAAAACTATCTCAAAAAAAGTGTTCAAACCACCTATGGCAGATGAAATTTCAACAGAGATTAAAGTTTCTAAAAAAAGGTAGATTAAAAAGTATTTCATATAAGTTCCATAATCTTGTCAAAAACTTCATCTTTGTTTACAGATGTTTTTTCACAACTTTTCCTCTCATAAATCTGAACAAGTGAGTTTTGAAGCTCTTTTCCAACTATGATAGTGTATGGAAAACCTATAAGCTCTGCATCTTTCATCTTAAAGCCAAATCTCTCTTTTCTGTCATCAAGCATCACTTCAACACCACTGTTTTGTAACTCTTCATAAAGTTTCTCACCAACACTAACTTGCTCTTCATCTTTTATGTTTGAAATCATAATGTTTACCATATATGGAGCAGTTGCTTTTGTCCAGATACAACCATTGTCATCGTGATGTTGTTCTATGGTAGCAGCAACCAAACGGCTAACACCCATACCATAAGTCCCCATTATAAATGGTTGAGACTTTCCATTTTCATCTAAAAACTCAGCTTTTAGAGCAGATGAGTAAGTAGTTCCAAGTTTAAATATATGCCCAACTTCT
>CAYNVR010000144.1:0-3422 GCA_964400715.1 uncultured Sulfurimonas sp. | reverse complement strand
AACAACAGAGCGTTGTATGACTGGGTGATTGATACTTTGGAGTTAGAACCACCTCGCCCTTACCAGTATGAGTTTGCAAGACTTAATCTAAACTATACAGTGATGAGTAAGCGAAAATTAAAAGAGCTTGTAGATAAAAAGATAGTAGATGGTTGGGATGACCCAAGACTCCCAACAATAGCAGGACTTAGAAAAAGGGGCTACACACCAGAGGCGATTTTAAATTTTTGTGATAGCATAGGTGTAGCAAAAGCAAACTCAACTGTTGATGTCGCACAACTTGAATTTGCTATAAGAGATGATTTAAATCTAAAAGTGCCAAGAGTTATGTGTGTGATGAACCCTTTAAAAGTTACTATTGTAAACTATGACAAAGATTATGAAGAGATAGAAGCAAGTTTGTATCCAAATGATGTTCCAAAAGAGGGTAGTAGAGAGCTTAGATTTTCAAAACATATCTACATAAACAGAGATGATTTTAGCCAAAACCCTCCAAAAGGGTATTTTAGACTTACTCCAAACCAACCAGTTAGACTCAAATATGCCTATATCATACAATGTAAAGAGGTTATAACAGATGAAAATGGAGAGGTTGTAGAGATAGTTGCCCAGTATTATCCTGACTCAAAAAGTGGGCAAGACAAAAGTGGCATAAAAGTTAAGAGTGCAATCCAGTGGGTAGAAGAGAGTAGTGCCAAAAAAGTGGAAGTAAGGGTTTATGATAGACTCTTTAAAGAGGAGTCTCCAAAAGGGGTGGAAGATATAAACCAAGATTCGTTGAGCATCGTAAAAGATGCTCTTGTTGAACCTTTTGTTTTAAGTAGTGATGAAGAGAGGTTTCAGTTTGAAAGAGAGGGGTATTTTTATAAAAACTCAGACAGTGTTTTTAACAAAATAGTATCTTTAAAAGATTCGTGGGGCAAGAAAGACAGAAGTAAAAAACAAAAAACACAAACTCAAAAGTCAAATACAAATGAACAAAAACAAGGTGAAGTTGCACCTATGAGTGAGGTTGAGTTGGAACTTTTTGAAAAATATACAAAAGAGTTTAAACTCAACAAAGATTTGGCAAATACACTTGCGAGAAATAAAACTTTATCTAACTTTTTTGAAGAGGCAATCAGTAAAAACAGCTTGTATGATAATGTTGCAAAACTTGTAACAAACGAAGTAGCAAGAGAGCTAAAAGAGATAGATGTAAAAGATTTAAAATTTACTCCATCTGATATAGCTGAGTTGGCAGAACTTATAGAAGATGAAACTATCTCATCAAAAACAGCAAAAGATGTTTATGAAGAGATGTCAAAAAATGGAAAATCTCCAAAAACAATAGTAGAAGAAAAAGGGCTAAAACAGATAAATGATGCAGATGAGATTTTAGCTATCATAAAAGAGATAATCCAAAAACATCAAGACAATGTAGCAAAATATAAAGATGGAAATACAAAACTGTTTGGTTTTTTTGTAGGACAAACATTAAAAGCAACAAATGGTAAAGCCAACCCTAAAATTGTAAATGAGTTGATTAAAAAAGAGCTTGATAAATAGGGAGGTGAGTTTATGAAAAAACTACCATTAGGGATACAAACATTTTCAGAGATAATAGAAAAAGACTATCTTTATATAGATAAAACAAAAGAGGCTTACGAACTTGTAGAGAGTGGGACAAAGTTTTTCTTCCTCTCTCGCCCAAGAAGGTTTGGTAAGTCCCTTTTTATAGATACCCTTCAAGAACTGTTTGAAGGAAATAAAAAACTTTTTGAAGGTTTATATGTTTATGACAAATGGGAGTGGGATGTAAGCTACCCAGTCATAAAGATAAGCTGGGGTGGAGCTGACTTTCAAACATTGGAAGATTTAGAAGAAAAAGCAGAAGCAGTTTTAGAAGAGAACCAACAAAGACTTAAAATAGAGTGCACAAAATCAAGAGCAAACAGATGCTTTGAAGAACTCATAAAAAAAGCTTACGAAAAATACAACCAACAAGTAGTAGTTCTCATAGATGAGTACGATAAACCTATACTAAATGCCATAGAAAACCTCCCACAAGCAAAAATAAACAGAGAGTTTATAAAAGGGATGTATGAAGTCCTAAAAGAGAATGAAAGGTACATAAAGTTTGGCTTTTTAACAGGGGTTAGTAAGTTTAGTAAAGCAAGTATATTTAGTGGGTTAAATATGTTAAGAGATATAAGCCTAAACCCACACTATGGCAATATCTGTGGTTACACTCAAAAAGATATAGAGACATCTTTTTTACCATATCTTGATGGGGTGGATTTAGAAAAGTTTAAAAACTACTACAACGGCTACAACTTTTTAAAAGACCCAGTATATAACCCTTTTGATACTTTACAGTTTATAGTTAATGATAAAATCTACGATAACTACTGGTTTGAGAGTGGAACACCAACATACCTCATAAAACTGATAAAACAAAACAACTACTTTTTACCAAAACTAAGTAGCTTAATAGTAGATAGTAAACTTTTAAATAGTTTTGACATAGAAAACATAGACTTAGAGGTTATACTCTACCAAGCAGGGTATCTAACGATAGATACTATGGAGGTAGATGAAGATTTAGACATTATAGAGTATAAACTAAAAATCCCAAACAAAGAAGTAAAACAATCTTTAAATAGTTTCATCATAGAAACATTACTAAAACCATCAAACCAAAATCAAGATAAAAAAAATATCATCAGAGCATTAAAAAAATCTGACTTAGAACAATTTAAAGAAGCTTTTATATCTATCTTTGCATCAATCCCCTACAACAACTACACAAACAACCCAATACAAACCTATGAAGGGTTTTATGCAAGTGTAGTTTATGTTTATCTTCAATCTTTGGGCTTAGAGATAATAGGTGAAGATGTAACAAACAAAGGTCGCATAGACTTAACAGTTAAGATAAACAACCTAATATATATCATAGAGTTTAAAGTAGGCAGTGAAGATGCCCTAAAACAGATAAAAGAGAAAAACTATGCACAAAAGTATCTTAACCAAAACAAAGAGATTTATTTGGTGGGGATGAACTTTGATGAGAGCGAAAAAAATATAAAAAAATTTGAGTGGGAGAAAATAAAATGGTAAAAATAGGTGTCATAACAGCGAGTGATAGAGCGAGTAAAGGTATATATGAAGATATAAGTGGTGTTGCAATTCAAGATACTATGAAAGAGTATCTAAAAAGTGAGTTTGAGATAGTTTACAGATGTATCCCAGATGAGCAGGATATTTTAGAAAAAACTATGAAAGAGCTTTGCGATGAAGAGGAGTGTAGTTTGGTGGTAACAACAGGTGGGACAGGTCCTGCACCAAGAGATGTTACGCCAGAAGCTACTGAAAATGTATGTGATAAGATGATGCCAGGTTTTGGTGAGCTTATGAGACAAGTTAGTTTAAAGTATGTA
>CAYNVR010000143.1:0-3443 GCA_964400715.1 uncultured Sulfurimonas sp. | reverse complement strand
TTTTTTTCGTATCTTTTGAAACTACACACACTTTTCCATCATCATCTACAAAATTTTTAAGGTGTGAATATTTGTAAAGTAATTCTAAAAATGGTACTTTTTTAAACTTGCACTCTATGATATGCAAATGGTTATCTTTCATGATGAGTACATCAAACTCATTTTCAAGTTTGTTATCTTTATCTATACTTTTTGCTACTTTTACATTTATGGCTATATCGTCTATATCAAGTTTTGATAGCTGCATATATACATAGTATTCAAAGAGTGTACCGCTTATGATACCGGGTTTTACTACTATCTCGTATTCTTCATACCCTAGAGAGTATAAAATCTGCACAATATGTTTGTATTTTGTAAAATCTTTTTTGCCTAAAAACTTTATATAATCATCATAATATTTATTAAATAGTTGCTGCAGATAAAAACTGTTTTTATCTATATAGTCTTTTATAGGTTTATGAGTAGCTGAGATGTTTTTGAGTAAAAAATGATCTATTATGGGTATAGAGTTTTTGAGTTTTATATTTTTTATCTTATTTTTATGCAAGATATTTAACTCGTTATCGTATCTATCGTAAGAGAGCATTTTTATCCCAAGAGGGATAAAATGTTGTGAGAGGTATGTAGTTATGGTTGTAGAGCCGTCAGTAATGTTGATGTAGAGTTTTTTTGTATTTTTTGTATTTGTTTTTATATACTCTATGAGATTTTTTATAGATTCGTAGCTATCTTCATCAAGCTTATAATACTCTAAGGAAAAATAAAGGTTATACCTCTTTTTAAATTTTTTCATCCCTTTTATAATATTGTGTGCTTCATTTGTATCTTTTTTAGAATCATCATATATGATGATATGTTTTTTTATCTTATTTTTTAAAGCATAAAATACGGGTACAATAGAACTGTGATAATCCCCTATGATAGACACTAGCGTTAAGCCTTTTTTGATTTTTGATTTTTTAACTATCTTTAATCCCATCTGTTTATCTTCTCCTCTATCCAAAGTTCAAAAGTTCTATCTGGTATGAAGTACTCGCCATCATCTCTATCTAGTATCTCTAAAGAGAGAAGTTTCTCTATGGCTGACTGGAGCGTTTGTTTTTTTATATTGTAGCTATTTAACACAGATTTTGCATATATGCCCCGCTTGTATTTTGCCACTATTTTAAGGGCTGTTTTTTGTGTGTTACTTAAGGTATCAAAAAGCATCCTAAATGTTGCGTCTTTTGAGTTGAGTATATCTTGAAGTGTGTCGTTTATGAGCTGGTTTGATATATCTTTTTTACCTATGTAGATGTGATGGAGAATCTCTAGTATAAGCTTTGTTTCCCCATCGCATAACTCATACAAAAAATCAACTTGATCAAATGATATCTTTAAATGTTTACTTATATACTCATAAGAGTTTTGTTTATCTAAAGGTTGGAGTTCATAGTGGGTAGCAAGCTCAAAAAGCGGTGCTTTGTAGCTAAAGAGTGAGGTGAGCATATGCCTTTTGGAGCCTAAAAAGATGTACGATACATTATCTCGCTCTTGAATGTATTTTCTTAGATAAGCATCAAGTTTTATATCTTTGAGTGTTGCGATTTGTTGAAACTCATCTATGGCTATGATGATTTTAGTTGTTTTAGATAGCTCTGTTATGGAGCAAAAAAAATCCTCCATCATCTCCTCAAAAGTTAGTGTTGCAACTACGGGCTTTATGGAGTACTCTAAGGTTGTTGGATCAATAGTCGGCTCAACTCTTACCCTTTTAAAGAGGTTTGTGAGTTGTTTTATGGCTGATTTTATATCTGTTTTTTTAGCATTTGCAAGACTTTTTAAAAGAGTGTGTGCAAACTCCTCTTTTGAAGTGATCTCAAATATATCTGCGTAGATGCAGATATATTCACGCTCTTTTAAAGATAAAAAATGTTTTATAAGGGTTGTTTTTCCCATCCGTCTTTTTGAAAAAAGCAAAAAGTTATTTGAGTATGTCACAATCTCATCTAGCTTTTTTAGTTCATCTTCACGCCCAAAAAAGTTCTTAGCAGTTGCTATGGTGTCGTAAGAGAATGGAGAATCCATTAAATACCCTTTAGTATGTTTTTTAGATACTATTAGTATATCATTTATATCTTAAAAATCAATACTAATGGTATGTTTTTTAGATACTATTGATCTTTTTTCTTTTTTATTCGTAATCCTTTTTGCTTTGTAGGAGTTTTAAGTGATGAGTTTCCACCAAAAAGTTCAGATAGGTTTGTTGTATGGTTGTGATTTTGTTGGTTATTTGGTTTCTTACCATTTTTATTGTTTTTACATAGTTTTGATTTATCATAGCCACCTTCTATAACCTCATCTAAAACCCATCTATTTTTGGGTCTTTTAGCATTTACAAACTGTTTTATATCCATAATTTTTAGTTTAGAATCATCAAAACTATATGAAGACAATTCAAGTAGAGCTTTTATTCTTGGATGGTTTAGTAGATCGATATTTAAATATCTATTTATATCTGAGATAAACTTATCTATATAGTAGCTATTTTCATACTCTAATCTACTAGAGACTACATCTATCTTTATGCTTCCATATCCATAAGCTTTTGCCATACCAAGTTTATGAATGTAACCCTCTTTTTGCAAAAAAGTCAAAGATGCCAACAATGCACCTATCTCAAATGTTTTTAGATTATGAAATCTAATTTTTCCTTCAAATATACTACCTTTATTTAAAGGTGTAAAAGTTGTGCATACTTTAGGATTTTTTTTGCAAATAGCATCACTAAAAATTATATTTTTTTTAGGTGGATAAAACTTAACCCCTCTTAAAATAGCGCTATTGTTATCATAAGTTATAAACTTATCTGTTGCATATTTAGAACTACATTGAACAATATAGTTTGGGAAAAAAGTAGCTCTTGGTGTAGATAGTGGTAAAGATATAGTTTGGGTAAACTCTATTTTTTTAGTACATTTTAATTTTAAATGGGAAAAATAAACTCTACCCTTTAAAGATTGAACTTCATTGATATACCCAAAAATTGTTTGTGCCAAATCAGCATCATCTTTATAGTTTTGATAACTTTTTAAAAGTGTCTGTAGTGAGTTTTCATAAGGAAGTTTATATAACATAGACAACCCAAAATGAGCGATATGCTCACTATCTTTCATCTGAAAAAACACAGGTATCTTTTCTCCATTATAAAATCTTTTTTTCCATAGATTCTTCCAGTCTTTGCTTTCATTTGGAGTACCTATGTAGTACGCATTTTTAAATGTTTCTTGCAATGTTTCATCTAAAATGAAACTCTTTTGAATTTTTGTAGGAAATAAAAACTCTCTACTTTTTTTACCTGTTGAACCGGTAAATACTATATCGCCAATAGGTGTTTTTAAAATTGAGTGATCTTTTATGATAGCATATTTTTTATAGGCTTCTTTTTCTCTTTTAATCTG
>CAYNVR010000142.1:0-3520 GCA_964400715.1 uncultured Sulfurimonas sp. | reverse complement strand
AATCTCAAAACTTAGAGATAAAAACAGCTGAGTTTGATGAAAAATCAGCTAAAAATAAAGTTAAAACTGTTTCAGGGATGAAGTGGGGTAAACTTGAACTTATTCAAGATATTGTCAAGTCTAACGACGCTGGTAATGTTTTTGGATTTAAAATAGCTTCAAGAGAAGCAACTTGGAACGATTTTGGTTATGGAGAAGGAACACCTCCAAATGAACCAACAGATGCTCTAAACTATCCAGATGCAAGAATTTTATATCAGTCAAAACTAAAATATGAACTTCCTGTTTTTACAGGTTTTCAAATCACAAGTTATGAAAAGATTATGCAAAAAATGGCTCATCTAAAAGGGCTTGAAAAACAAAAAGTTATAAATGAAAAAGTTTATGAACTTAGAAAATCTTTTTACGATATGGCTTTAATAGAAGAGTCTGAAAAAAACCTAAAAGTTATACTTAAAAATATAACTACACTTGAAAATATGACAAATGAGATGATAAAAGAGGGGTATGCAAAAAAAACAGACCTTCTTGAAGTTCAGGCTAAAAAAGCAAATGTTCAAAGACTTGTTTCTCAAATGGAGAAAAACAAAAAGTTACTTTACCACTACATAAGCTTTTTGCTTAACAAAAAAGTAACTCAAATCTCACTTCCACAGTCAAATGTAGCTATGTGTCCATCGACAGATGAAGAGATACTTAACTCAAATGTAGATATCCAAAGAGCTACAACAGGTCTTGGGATAAGAAAAAATATGGTAGATGTTTCAAAATCTGCTTACTACCCTATGGTTGGTGCTTTTGCTGAACTTTCAACAGCAGATGATACTTTCTTGGGTGAAGCTGGTAAACATAAAGCATACACAGTTGGTGCTAGACTTAGTTGGAATGTTTTTAATGGTGGAATTGACTCTGCAAAGGTTCAAGAAGCTAAGATAGAACACCTAAAAACTGCTACACAAGTTGAGTTGGCAAAAAAAGGTATAGCACTAAAAGTTGCTAAAATAAGAACAGAGATAGAAAGTTATGATGATGAGATAGCTTCTCTTAAAAAAGAGCTTGATTTAGCAAACGAAATCTACAAAAACTATGAGTTAAGATACAAAGAAAAACTCGCTTCTATGAGTGATGTTATCATTAAACAATCTCAACAGATAGAAAAAATCTTACAACTACAACAGGTGCAAAACAAAAGAAATGAAAGAATTTTTGCACTAGAAAAACTAGCAAATGGAGAGAACAGATGAAAAAATTTTTACTTTTAGTTGCACTTAGTGCTTCACTACTTGCTGAGACACTTACACTTTCTGGAAGTGTAATCTCGGATAACCAAAAGATGATAACTAGCCGTTTTATGGGGTTTGTTACAAAAGTTGCCGTTTCTGAGGGTGATTATGTAAAAAAAGGTCAGCTTCTTTATACAATTGACTCAAAAGAGATAGACTCTGCAAAAAGACAAGCAGAACTTAGTTTACAAATGTACCAAAGCCAGTACAACAATGCTCTTTTAAACCTTACTCGTTTTAAAAGACTTTTGGAAAAAGATATGGTTTCAAAATATGAGGTTGAAAATTTAGAACTTGCCGTTAAAAATATGAACGATATGATATCAATTGCAAAAGCAAGACTTAAAGAGGTTAGAAACCAATACAACTACCTAAACATAAAAGCTCCAAATGATGGTGTAATTGTTGCTAAAAACATAAGAGTTGGTGAGATGGCTATGCCTGGTATGCCAGCTATTGTTTTAACAGATTTAAGCAACTTAAAAGTTTTAGCTGAGATAGCTGAGAGTAATCTAAGTTCTATAAAAATAGGTAAAAAAGTGGTAGTTCACATACCATCTTTGGGACTAGATACTATTGGAAAAATCTCTGCTATTATCCCTAGTTCTAACCCTATGACTCACACTTTTAAGATAAAAGTTGATTTTAAAATAATGGGTAAAACTGCATACCCAGGTATGTATGCAACAGTTGATATTGAGGCTTAATAATGGAAGATAAAAACTTATCAGACATCAAAGTAACAGATTATGCAGGGAAGTTGGCTAAAAACTTTTTGTACAACCCTCTTACTGCTGTTTTAGCTGTGTTTTTGTTGGCTATTGGTTATATCTCACTTGAAGTTATGCCAAGGGAGGAAGACCCACAAATAGCTATAAGTGGTGGTAGCATAATCATACCAGCACCAGGGTTAAAACCAAAAGAGATAGAAAGTATAATAGTTGAGCCATTAGAAGAAAAACTTAGAGAGATAAAAGGTATAGAACACATATACTCTATGAGTATGAACAATGTTGCAGTTGTAAATGTTATGTACTACATAGGTCAAAACAGAGAAAGCTCAAACCTAAAACTTTATGACAAAGTTATGCA
Source organism: uncultured Sulfurimonas sp. (assembly GCA_964400715.1). Lineage (GTDB taxonomy): Bacteria > Campylobacterota > Campylobacteria > Campylobacterales > Sulfurimonadaceae > Sulfurimonas. Next base: position 1,145 of record CAYNVR010000142.1, on the reverse strand, counting down.
AAATATGGACAAACTTCCAAAAACAGCTATGCAACCACTTGTAAAACCGTTTGATATTGACATAGATATACCTATTGTTGCTATCGCTTTTTATCAAGAAAAAGATTCAAACCTACCTTACAAGAAATTTTTGGAAAAAGTTGAAAACATCAAAAAAAGTATATCTCAGATAGAAAATGTTTCTAAGACTGAGTTAAAAGGTGCTCACAAAGAGCAGTATAATGTTGAAGTAGATTTAGACAAACTAAAAGGTTACCATCTATCTCTTGGGCAGATTGTAGAGGGTATAAAATCTATCGCTATTAGAGTGCCAGATGTTAGTACAAACACAAAAGACAACAAACTTGTAGTTTTTGGTATAAAAAATGCCATAGAATCTATTGATGATGTTAAAAACATTATGGTTGCCCAATATATGGGAAGTCCAATCTACCTAAGAGATGTAGCAAAAGTAACAGATGGAACAGACTACCAAAACAAACAAAGTGCTCATATAGTTTTTAAAGATGGTAAAAAATATGACCAAATAACTCTTGCAGTTTCTAAACTTGGTGGAACAAATGCTGTGTTTGTTTCAAATGATGTAAAAAAACTTCTTGAAGAGCAAAAAGATGAACTTAAAAAACTTGGTATAACTTACAAAATAACAAGAGATTATGGTGTAAGAGCAAATGATGCGGTAAATGAACTTGTTCATCACCTTGTTATCACAATCATCATCATCGCTGTTATGCTTGTTTTCTTCCTTGGTTGGAAAGAGTCTCTCATAGTTACATTTACAGTTCCAGCTATTTTAGCGACAACTCTGTTTGTAGCATATATGGGTGACCAAACCATCAACAGAATCACTCTGTTTGCATTTTTACTCTCACTTGGATTGTTGGTTGATGCGGCTATTATTGTTATAGAAAACATACACAGACACCTACACGACCACGATAGTGAACACAAAGATATGGATACGCTTGTTGTAAAAGCAACAGATGAGATAGGTGCTCCTACAAATGTTGCTACACTTGCTATCATCTTAACTATGGTTCCTATGGCATTTGTTGGTGGTATGATGGGTGAGTTTATGAAACCAATCCCACTAAATGTTCCTGTGGCACTTTTATCTTCACTTGTTGTTGCATACATATTTACAC
>CAYNVR010000141.1:0-3604 GCA_964400715.1 uncultured Sulfurimonas sp. | reverse complement strand
GTTGAGAAAAAACTACCAGTTATAAACATCATCTTAAACAACAACTTTTTAGGTATGGTTCGTCAATGGCAGACACTGTTTTATGACAACAGACTTGCAGAAACAGACCTTAGTGTTCAGCCAGATTTTGTAAAACTCGCAGAGGCTTTTGGTGGTATAGGTTATAGAGTAGCAACAAAAGAGGAATTTGACAAAGCTTTAAAAGATGCCATAGAAAAAGATGTGGTTGCATTTATAGAGGTTGCGGTTGAGAGATTTGAAAATGTTCTTCCTATGGTTCCAGCTGGTGGAAGCCTTTTCAATATGATGTTATTAGAGAAAAAGGAGAAGTAGATGGGTGATGATGCAAGAAGAGTTATATCGGTAGTTGTTATAAATGAAGCGAGTGTTTTGTCTCGTGTAACAGACCTTTTCTCTGGTCGTGGTTATAACATAACATCACTTACTGTCGCTCCTATTCCAGATACTAAGTATTCACGACTTACTATCGCTACATCTGGTTCAGTAAAGGTTATGGAGCAGATAACTAAGCAACTACATAAACTCATACCAGTTTTGAAAGTTTATGACCATGAAGATTTTGTAGAAAAAGAGATGGCTATGGTTAAGTTCCCCATAGAGGAGAACATAAGCGACATATCTGCACTTTGTAATGCTTACAATGGTAAAATAGTAAATGTTGGTGAAGATGTTGTTATAGCTATGGTTGCAGATGAGCCAAAAAGGGTTTCAAACTTTTTAAAAATAGTAAAAAGATACAACCCAAAAGAGATAGTTAGAAGTGGTGCGGTTGCATTGGAGAGATAATGAAGCTAAAAGATATAGTTGAGATTTTAGGTTTAGAACTCGATGTGGAAGATGTTGAGGTAGATGGGCTAAACACTCTTAAAGATGCTACAAAAAGCGAGGTGTCTTTTGTAGCAAATTCAAAATATATAAAAGATATATCACCTTCAAATGCTTTGGCTATCTTAGTGGATGAAAAAACAAAAGAGTATGTTCCAGATGGTTGCATAGCTCTTGTTGTAGATAACCCTTACTGGGAGATGGCTGAACTTAGTAAACATTTTGCTCCACCTATTGAAGATAGTTCTTTACCTGAGCCTGTTATAGGTGAGGGTAGTGAAGTATCACCAAAAGCAGAGTTGGCAAATGGAGCGGTTATAGGTAAAAACTGTAAGATAATGGCTCATGTTTACATAGGTGCAAACTGTGAAGTGGGGGACAACACCATCATCTACCCAAATGTTACAGTTTACAGAGATTGTAAAATAGGTAAAGATTGTATGATACATGCAAACACAGTTGTTGGAAGTGATGGCTTTGGTTTTGCTACATCTAAGTTGGGCGAACATAAAAAAATCTACCAAAATGGCAATGCAGTTTTAGAAGATGATGTTGAACTTGGAAGTAATGTCAGCATAGATAGAGCAGTTTTTGGAACAACAGTCATAAAAAAAGGGACTCGCATAGACAACCTTGTGCAGATAGCTCACAACTGCGAAGTTGGTGAATACACCGTCATAGCTGCTCAGTCAGCTTGTGCTGGTTCAACAAAACTTGGCAGAAATGTTGTGATGGGTGGACAATGTGCAACAGCAGGACACCTTGAAGTAGCACCATTTAATAGGTTTGCAGCAAGAAGTGGCATAACAAAAACCATAAAAGAAAAAGGTAAAACTTTCGCAGGTTTTCCACTTATGGAGCATAAAGTGTGGCTAAAACTACAAGGTAAGATAGCTAAACTTTTAAAGTAAGGTTTGTAAAATGAACAAAACAAAAGTTGATGATATGCTCATAGAGATGATATCTCCAAAAGTTAAACAGATAGAAGAGAAGTTTGGCAATGGAGAGGGTCTTAGTCAAGATGATATAAATACCCTTTTACTAAAATCTCAATACAACCACATAAACCATCTTGATATGAAACTCGATGAAGTAACAGCAGATGTGGCGAGTTTAAAAGGTGAGTTTAATGGTTTAAAAGGTGAGTTTAATGAGTTTAAAGCTCAAATCATAGCAAGTAATGAACAAACAAAAAGGGAGATTCAAGAGTCTAAAAACAGCACTATGAAATGGTATATAGGTAGTGCGGGGATAGTTCTTGTTGTTTTAAAAGCTCTTGATTTGTTTATAAAGTAGAGAAAAAAATCTCTACTTTTTTAACTCTTCTACAAAGTCGGCTATCCTTTGTATGCCTATTCTTATGCTTTCTATATCTGTCGCAAAAGAAAATCTAAAATAACCTTCACTCCCAAAACCAACACCAGGAACAACTGCTACCTCTTTTTTTACAAGTAACTCTTGTGCGAAGCTAAGAGAATCGTTACTTACCTCTTTTATGTTTACAAAAAGGTAAAAAGCACCATCTGGTTTTAAAACACTTAGCCCATCTACTTCATTAAAAAGTTTTACAGCTTCATCTCTACGAGCCATAAACTCTTTTCTCATCATCTCTATCTCTGCATCTGCACTACCATCAAGACCAGCTATGGCAGCCATCTGAGTGACAGAGTTTATGTTAGATGTGCTTTGAGATTGTAGTTTTTTTGTAGCTTTTATAAGCTTTGTGTTAGCAGCAGCCATATAACCAAATCTCCACCCTGTCATAGCAACAGATTTGCTAAGACCGTTTATAGTTACAGTTCTGTTAAACATATCTTCACTAACACTTGCAGAAGATACAAACTCACCATCATAAACAAGTTTTTCATACATCTCATCACTTGCAACTATGATACCTGTTCCCTCTAACACTTTACCTATCTCTACTAACTCCTCTTTTGAGTAAACAGCACCAGTAGGGTTTGATGGAGTTGTTAAGATAAGCATCTTTGTTTTGTCTGTTATAGCCTCACGAAGTTGTTGAGGAGTTATTTTGAAGTTTGTTTCATCGTTTGTTTCTATCTCTACTACACTACCACCGCAGTATTTTACAAGCTCAGGGTATGTAACCCAGTATGGAGCAGGGATTATAACTTCATCGCCTTTATCTATGGTAGCACTAAAAAGGTTAAAAAGTGAGTGTTTAGCACCGTTGTTTACTATGATTTGGTCAAGTGCATATTCTAAGTTGTTATCTCTTTTTAGTTTGTCTGCAACAGCTTGTTTTAGTGCAGGGATACCATCAACAGCAGTATATCTTGTAAAATCTTCATTTATAGCTTTTATAGCTGCATCTTTTATAACTTGTGGAGTTGAAAAGTCTGGTTCACCAGCAGAGAAGCTTCATATATCTTTACCCTGTGCTTTTAACTCTTGTGCCTTAGTAGGTATGGCGATAGTTATCGATTCAGATAGTGTGTTTATGCGATTTGTTAGCATGAAAACCCTTTTGAAAAAATTTCACAATTATACAAAAAAAATGCTTAGTTTTTCATAGCTTTTATGAAAGACTCGTAGATTTTTTCAAGTTCTAAGTCATCATCTAAAAGTTTTTGGTTGTCTTCTACTAAAATATGTTCTAAAATGGCAACCCTTTTTAGGAGGTATTCAAACATCTCTTTGTTTATATCTGGTAGCATATTGTGCATAAATGGGTCTTTACATCTACCTTTTTCTATGACATGAGCGGGTATTCCAACAGCTGTGGAACAGCTTGGAA
>CAYNVR010000140.1:0-3623 GCA_964400715.1 uncultured Sulfurimonas sp. | reverse complement strand
GAGGGTGCTAAGCATGAGTTTGACTCTGTTCGTGGTATGCTTGAAGATATTTCAGATTTTATCTTAAATCTGAAAGTGATTCGCTTTAAACTTAAAGATGATGCAACACAAGCAGAGGTTAATTACAGCTTCACAGGTCCTTGTACTATAACTGGTGCTGACTTGAACAACGATGAAGTTGAGATAGTAACACCAGATGCTCACCTTGCAACATTAAATGAAGATTCTACTTTGAACTTCACTATACAAATATCTCAGGGTATTGGTTATGTTTCAAGTGAGGATACTTCTAAGGAAGTAAATATCGAAGATGGCTATATTGCACTTGATGCTTACTTTACACCAGTAAGAAGTGCAACATACAAGATAGAAAATGTACTTGTAGAAGATAATCCAAGTTTTGAAAGAGTTGTTCTTAATATTAAAACAGATGGACAAATCTCTCCTGTTGATGCATTTAGAAACTCACTTGAAGTTATGTATGCTCAACTTGCTGTTTTTAATTCTGAAATCAGTATTAAAGCTCCAACAACTATTGAAAGAGTTGAAGAGTCTCCTGATTTGAAAAAACTTATGACAAGTATTGATAGTTTAGGTTTAAGTGCTCGTAGTTTTAACTGTCTTGATCGCTCAAATATTAAACTAATTGGTGAGATTGTACTTATGAGTACAAATGACCTTAAAAATGTGAAAAATCTTGGTAAAAAATCTTATGATGAAATCGTAGAAAAAGTACAAGAGTTTGGTTTTGAGGTTGGTGCTGATTTATCTGATGATATAGTTAGTGCATTGAAGAAGAAAATAGAAGCATAATTAGCTTAAAAGAGGAATTATAGATGAGACATCGTCATGGATACCGTAAACTAGGTCGTACAAGTGCACACAGAAAAGCACTTTTAAAGAACCTTAGTATTTCGTTAATAGAACATGGTAAAATTGAAACTACTGCTATAAAAGCAAAAGAACTTCGTTCTTATGTTGAAAAACTTATCACAACTGCTGGTAAGGGTGATGCAAATGCACACAAAGCAGTATTTGCGGCGCTTCAAAACAAAGAAGCAACTAAAAAACTTGTAAATGAGGTAGCTCCTAAGTATGTTGATAGAGCTGGTGGTTACACTCGTATAACAAAAACTCGTATTCGCCGTGGTGATGCTACAACTATGGCTTTTATCGAATTAGTATAATTTGATACTTTTAAAGTCAAGATTTTTCTTGACTTTATCCCCTTTATTTCCCCATATTTTCCACATGCCAAAATACTTTGAGCATGTATTTTAGGATTTTTAATGAGTAATTTCGCATTTGGAACATATAAATTTAGTGATGTAAACATTCAACATGTAGAGGCTTTTAAAGAAGCTTTGAGAAATGGTATAGATGTTGTAACTACTTCATCTTCAAATGAGATGGTAGAACAAAGTGTTGGTAATGTACTTTCAACTATTGAAGATACTCAAAATATAGAGATAGTTAGTAAATATAGATTTTCTCAAAATTTAGATGAGATGTTATCTAACTCTATTGAAAACTTAGGTAGAGTTGATTGCTATCTGGTAGAGGGTATAGAGGAGTTGATGGTTGAAGATATAAAAAATGGTGTAGATAGAGATGATATGTTAGATAAAATCTATGCAAAATTTTTTGATACATTTTTAGATTTGGAAACTTATGTAAAAGATGGAAAAATCAAATCTTATGGTATTTCAAGTGAAGGGTTTTCTCAACCAACCAATTCTAAACTATTTTTACCTTATGAAGATTTAGTTACACTTGCACAAGATGCAGCTAATGAGGTTAGAAATGAAAAACACTCTTTATCAACAGTAGAATTACCTATAAATATAATGGAAACAGAGGGATTAAAATGTGCAAAATGGGCAAAAAACAACTCTCTTAGAGTTTTTTCCACAAGACCTCTTAGTGGTTATAAAAATGAAAAGATGTATAGAATTGCAGAGTACGATGAGAGTAGGGAGTATTACTATTATCTAAATGAACTTTTAGAAATTTGTGATAATGATTTACTAAGACCTCTTTACAATCTCATAGAGGAGCTAGATGAGAAAAAACACCTTTATATTTGGATTGGTCAATATGAGGAGTTTTTAATTACAGAGGTTATTCCCCATATTAAAAAAAGTTTAGAAATTTTGGGTGATGGGGAGAGTTTAGAGACCATACTTAGATATATAGATATATTTTTAACAGAATATAGAAAAATGGTAAGTTATGAGTGTGGTCAAAAAACAAAAAGAGAGCTTAAAAGTGAGTTTGATGGTTTGGAAAATACTACACTCCAAAAGTATGCTTTGAGTTATTTATTGAATGAAGAAAATATAGATTTTATCGTGATTGGTTTACCTAAACCATCATATGTTAATGAAGTGTTGGAGTTAGTTTAAACTTTTAGCACTTGTTAAGCAAATTTATCTTATTTTATGTAAAAAAATAAAGGATTTAAATGATACCGTTTACAGATGAAGAGTTAATGGCTCCGGTTAAAAATGTTATAGAAAAAATTCGTCCATCTTTGGCACTTGATGGTGGAGATATAGATTTTATAACTGTTAAAAATTCAAAAGTTTATGTTCAGTTAAAGGGTGCTTGTATAGGTTGTGCAAGTAGTGGAAACACTTTAAAATACGGTGTAGAGAGACAACTTAGAATGGATATCCATCCAGAGTTGTGTGTAGTAAATGTACCAATAGGTATGGAAAACGATATAGAAAAATTATAAAAAGAGAACCATTATGAGTGTGATAAGTAAACATAAAATTTTAACACAGGCAAAAGATAGCTTTTCAAGGTCTGATTATAAAACAGCTTTGGATAAATTTGCAGAGGTTTTACAAAACTATCCAAACTCAAAAGAGGCTTATAATGGTGTGATTTTATCTGAAATGGCTATGAGTGGAGAGGGTGGTGCTGAGGCTTTGTTTGACTACTATCAAATCTTACAAGCAGAGGACAAAGAGAGTGCAGATACAATTATGAGTGATATTTTACAAAATATGGATGGGACTCTTGATGCTCTTGGAGAGATATTTGCTCAACCTCTTCGCGATAGACTTGAACTTGAAGATGGTATATTGTATGAAGATTTTAAAAAGATTGTAAAAGAGAACGGAAGTTTTAAAGACACATTTGAAAATATAATGTTTTCAACAAAAGTTATCATAGCAAGTAAAGATGATTTTATAGATTTTTTAGACCAACTCATAGAACATAACTATACAGATATGGCTTTGACATATCTTGAAAATGCACTTGGTATCTACCCAAGCGATAAGATGTTACAAAAACTTTTAAAAAAATTGGCAAAGGGTAAAGTTAGTGAAGATAGAACTACCAAACAAACCATATAGATATATAACACAAAACTCACAAGAGTGTGATGAACAAACAGCTTTTGTTCTCACATCTCAAAATGAAAAATATCTTCAAAATGCAAAACAGAACAATGCTCACTCCATCATAAATATCTCAGAAGTAAAAGAGCTTTTTGGAATAGATAAGATAAAAATTATAGGTATAACAGGGACAAATGGCAAAACTACAACTGCGAGGATAAGTCTAAAAAAAAGTTTATATGGAAAATATAAAGTAGATACAAATTTATA
>CAYNVR010000139.1:0-3642 GCA_964400715.1 uncultured Sulfurimonas sp. | reverse complement strand
GTGAACTTTTCAAATTTCAAAATCATTTTTTATTAAAACCACTTACTTTTATGAACCTTTCTGGAAAATCGATAGGTGTTGTAAAAAAATTTTACAAGATAGAAGATGTGGTTGTAATACATGATGATTTAGACTTGCCGTTTGGAACTCTTCGCTTTAAAAAGGGTGGGGGTCATGGTGGACATAACGGATTGAAATCTACCGATGAATATATATCAAAAGAGTATATAAGAGTTAGGATGGGGATAGGAAAACCAGAACATAAAGGTGAAGTAGCTTCTTATGTTTTGAGTGATTTTTCATCTAATGAGCAACAACATCTAAAAGAGTGGATAGAAAAAACAGCAGACAGTATTGAGTTTTTACTATCACACTCACTTGAAGATACAAGTTCAAAATATACAGTTAAAAAATTTAAGATATAATTTTACTATGTTAGCATTTAAGTATATATCTTTACATTATCTAAAATATTTTTTCGTTATTTTGAGTGCTTTGGTTTTGTTTTTGGTTGGGTTTGACTATATGGACTCAGCAGAGAAACTATCAAAGTCTGCAAACTTGACACTCATATATGTAACATATAAAACTTTTTTTGCCATAGATACTTTGCTACCACTCTCACTTGTATTTGCGATGATTTCAACTAAAATATATCTTATCCGCTCAAATGCCTTAGTCTCTTTTTACTCACTTGGTTACTCTCGCATAGATGTTTTAAAACCTTTTGTTGTTGTATCTGGAATTATTATGACTTTTTATATCTCTTTACACTCTTGGTCAAGTTTTGCAAGAGCTCAGGAGTTCTCAGATAACATCCGCTCAAATGCCCAATACCTAAGCCCCACAAGAGATTTGTTTTTTGTTTATGAAGATAAATATATCTATTTTTCCAAAATGATACCTCTACAAAAAAAAGCGATAGATGTGAGAGTTTTTAGCCTTAAAAATAGAAGCTTAAAAGAGGTTATAGTGGCAAAAGAAGCGGTTTATAAAGATGATTCTTGGTTTATAAAATCTGCCGATATCATCACAAAACCAGATAATCTAACACTAACTTCAAATGGTATAGCTGTTACTCAAACACAAGATTTAAAGATTTTAAAAGGTTTTAAACCAAAAATACTTGACCAAGTTTATGAGGGAAAAGTAAACTTTACTATACAAGATGCCATAAGTGCTTTACTCCTGCTTGATGGACAAAATATAGACACAACTACCATAAGGGTAGCACTATATAAGATTTTTATCTACCCACTTTTTGTTCCAAGTTTGGTTGTGATTATCTTCTTTTTTGTCCCGATGAGTGTTAGGTTTTTAAATGTTTCACTTTTTAGCTTTGGAGCTATTTTGTCATCTTTACTTGTTTGGGGTGTCTTGTTTATGTTAAACGAACTTGCCAACCATAAAACAGTATCTGCCGAAGTTGGGATAGTATTGCCTATTTTTATACTATTTAGCATAGCTTTTAGACAGTATAGGTTTTATAGGTAAAAAGTTTTTGTTTTATGGTAAAATTATCACATAAAGGAGTTTTTATATGCAACTTCAAATAGATGTAAACAATGTCAAATCAGCTATTTTTTTAGAATTGTTAAATTTATTTAAAAAAGACAATATGATAAATAGTTATAAGATTATAAAAAGTGAACAAACAACCTATGATGATGATGTTTTAAGTGATTTGTCTTTGATAGGTGATACCTTAAAAGATGCTAAAAATGGTTTAGGTCATAAAACTTCAACTATTGTAACAATTCAAGATGTGTAAATACACAGTTATAGAACAAGAGCTTTATCAAAAAGCTTTTAAAAAATTGTCTAAAACTTACAGAAATATCGATTTGGATGTTAAAGAGTTCTTACACTCTATAAATACAAAAGAAGATTTAGGTATAGAACTTAAATCAAATGTATTTAAAGTTAGGATTAAAAACAGTGATAAGAATAAAGGTAAAAGCTCAGGATATAGACTTATAAGTTATCTGGCTATTGTTGAAAATGAGTTACATTTACTTTATATTTATGATAAAAGTAAGTTGGTTAATATAACCGAAAAAGAGATTGATGAACTGATTTCAAAACAGATTTAGAAATTTTCACAATAAACCCCATATAACAAAATTATAAGCACATTTTAGATAAAATCTACAAAAAAATATTTGGAAGATTTTATGGTAGATTTTAAAAATTTGGCACAGGAGTTTAAAACTCCACTTTATGTTTACGATTTTGATTATATGCAAAAACAGTATGAGGAGCTTAAAGAGGCTTTTAGAGGTAGAAAGTCTATTTTGGCTTATGCTGTTAAGTCTAACTCAAACCTTAGTGTTGTTAAACATTTTGCATCACTTGGTAGTGGGGCGGATTGTGTTAGCATCGGCGAGGTTCGCCGTGCATTTATGGCTGGTATCCCACCATATAAAATCATCTTCTCTGGTGTTGGTAAAAGTGATGATGAGATAAAAGAGGCGATACAAAAAGATATACTTTACATCAACTTAGAAAGTGAAGCTGAGCTTGGTCGTGTAGAGATGATGGCAAAAGAACTCGGTGCTGTATCTCGTATAAGCATAAGGGTAAACCCAAACATAGACCCAAAAACCCACCCTTACATATCAACAGGTTTGCATGATAACAAGTTTGGTGTAGATATACAAACTGCAAAAAGGATGTATATCTTAGCTAAAAACTCTCCACATCTTGACCCTGTTGGTATCCATTTTCATATAGGTTCACAACTAACAGAACTTGACCCTATCTACGAAGCAGCGGTTATAGTAGCAGATATGGTTCGCTCACTCGAAGCGATAGATATTGAGTTGAAATTTTTTGATGTTGGTGGTGGCTTAGGTGTTGTTTATGATGATGAAACAACTATAAAACCTTATGATTATGCTCAGGCTATTTTGTCTGCACTAAAAGGGCTTGACTTGACTATCATCTGTGAGCCAGGTAGATTTTTAACAGCAAATGGTGGCTTTTTTGTAACAAAAGTTCTTTATGAAAAAGTTAACGGTTCAAAAAGATTTACTGTTGTAGATGGTGCTATGAACGACCTTCTTCGCCCATCCCTTTACAAAGCTTACCATAAGATAGAAGCTATAACAGATTCTAAAACAGAGCTTAGTAAAACAGATGTTGTAGGCCCTGTTTGTGAGAGTGGGGATTACCTTGGAAAAGATGTTGAACTGCCTATCTTAGAACACAACGATTTACTTGTAGTTCACAGTGCTGGTGCTTATGGTTTTACTATGGCAAGTAACTACAACACTCGTGGAAGAAGTGCAGAAGTTGCCATAAAAGATGGCAAAGCAAAACTTATCCGCCGTCGTGAGAGTTTTGAAGATATCATAGCACTTGAAAAAGAGTTTTTAGAGGATTAGAGTTGTATTTCATAGATGTTCAAGGCACACTCATAAGCGATACAGATAAATCTCCCATAGATGGTAGTATAGAGTTTATAGCAAACTTAAATAAAAAAAATATACCATATATGATAGTAACAAACAACACAAAAAAAAGCTCAAAAGTTTTTTATGAGTATCTACAAAACATAGGGTTTGAGTTTGATTTTTCACACTACTTAGACCCTTTGATGTTACTTGAATCAAGAGTGCCAAAGGGTGGAGTTGCAAGTTA
>CAYNVR010000138.1:0-3651 GCA_964400715.1 uncultured Sulfurimonas sp. | reverse complement strand
CCATACATAGTAGTTATCATAGATGAGTTGGCAGATTTGATGATGACAAGTGGAAAAGATGTAGAAATCTCCATAGCAAGACTTGCTCAAAAATCTCGTGCATGTGGTATCCACCTCATAGTTGCCACACAAAGACCAAGTGTAGATGTTGTAACAGGGCTCATAAAAGCAAACCTACCATCTCGTATATCTTACAGAGTTGGGCAAAAAGTAGATAGTAAAATCATACTTGACCAACAAGGTGCTGAGTCTTTACTTGGTCGTGGAGATATGCTTTTTACACCTCCTGGGGCTGTTGGACTTGTTAGACTACATGCACCATGGGCAACAGAAGATGAGATAGAAAATATAGTAGAGTTTATAAAATCTCAAAGAGAACCAAGTTATGATAAAAGCTTTTTGGTAGAAGAAACTCAAAACGGCGAAACATCAAACACAGAACTAAGTGAAGATTTAGATGAACTGTATGAAGAAGCTAAAAACATAGTGCTTACAGACAGAAAAACATCTATATCTTACCTACAAAGAAAACTACAAATAGGCTACAACCGTTCAGCAAGAGTTGTAGAACAACTTGAACAACAAGGTGTTTTATCTGCTCCAAACTCAAAAGGTATAAGGGAGATTTTGGTTTAATAATAGTTTTTATGTAGTATCATAAAAAATTTGTTATAATCTAATATAAAAATATATAGGAGATTTTATGGGTGCATTAAGAGTTGAAGAGGCATTTCCAAAGTATAGTTATGATGACTATAAAGAGTGGGAGGGTAGATGGGAGCTTATAGATGGTTACCCATATGCTATGAGTCCAGCTCCTATGATAAAACATCAAAATATAAGTGTAAAGATAGCTTGGCAACTACAAGAGATGTTTAGAGATTGTAAACATTGTCAAGCACTTTTACCCATAGACTGGAAAATATCTGACGATACTATTGTTCAGCCAGATAACAGTCTTATATGTTTTGAACCTAAAAATCAGGCTTACATTACACAAGCACCTACTATTATATTTGAGATACTTTCAAAATCTACGGCAAAAAAAGATACTACGGTTAAGTTTAATTTGTATGAGATGGAAGGTGTAAAGTACTACATTATAGTAAACCCAGATGATGAGGTGGCAAAGGTTTACCAAAATAAAGATGGTAGATATGTAAAGATGTTAGATGCAACAGATGAGGTTGTAGAGTTTGTTGTAGATAAGTGTGATACAGACAAAAAATTTGATTTTAGTAAGATTTGGTAGTGGCTATGGAACAAAGTTTAGTAGTTTATTCAAAAGAGATAGTTGATTATGGTGTCATAGGTGTTTTAGCACTTATGAGTTTGGTTTCTTTGTGGCTTTTCATAGAAAGGATGATGTTTTATAAAACAGTAGATGTAAAAAACTTTAAAAGTTATGATGAGTTAGATATAAAACTAACAGATAATCTAAATACCATAAGCACCATAGGTGCAAATGCCCCTTACATAGGGCTTCTTGGAACAGTTTTTGGGATAATGATAACATTTTACTCCATGGGAGATGTAGCAACCATAGACCCAAAAGAGATAATGAGAGGCTTAGCTCTTGCTCTAAAAGCGACTGCTATGGGGCTTATAGTTGCCATACCAGCCATAGTTTTTTATAACATTTTGCTTAGAAAAGTTGAGAAGATTTTGGCAAAGTTTGAGATGGAAAATGGCGAAGCATAAAAAACAAAGAAAAAAGTTTGACCAGATAAATGTTATACCATTTATAGACATTATGCTTGTTTTGCTTGTAATGGTTTTAACAACAACAACTTTCATAAAACAAGGTGTTATGCAGGTTGAACTTCCAAAAGCAAGTGCTTCAACTAAAAAAGATGTTAGTAAAGAGGTAAACATCTACATAAAACAAGATGGCAAACTTTTTTATGAAAAAAAGGCTCTGTCTTTGCAAGAGTTAAAACAAAAACTCTCAAAACTCTCAAAAAAAGATACAGTTGTTTTAAGAAGTGATAAAAACTCGCAGTTTCAAGATTTTGTGAGTGTTATGAACATTTTAAAAGAGTTACAACACGAACAGCTTTATATAGTTACAAAAGAGTAACAAATAAAAATTATGTTATAATATAGTAAAAATGTTTGGAGGTGTAAAATGTTTGTATCATCATTTACAACTTATACCGTTCCAAGTGTTACACAAAAAAATCATACTTCAAACTTAGTTGAAAAAGAGAGGGAGTATGGTTCAAGATTTAAGGAAAAACTCTCTTTAAATCAAAATACACAAACTCAAAATTTAGAACATACAAAACTTCCTTTGGATTATGTTTCTACACCAAAGTCTTTGCAAAATCACTATAAACTTCAACAGCAGTTAAGAGATGGTGACCAGACAAAATATAAAAAAATGCAAAACTTGACAAATGCAAAAAGTGAGTATGTTCAAAACAGTTCCATTTTTCCACTCATTTTAAAACCAAAACCTTTTGTGGTAAAACAAACTCCACACACATCTTCGCAAGAGTTGAAAAACCCAACTCTTAAATCTAAAATGATAAACACTTACATAGAAAACGAAAACTACTACAAGATAACTGCTTAGTCCTCTACCCATGCATCTGTTTTTAAAATGGTGTTGTTGTCAAACTGTTTGATTTTAAATGCAGATACACACTTGCCATCTTCTAAGTTTAAAACAGCCATTTGTAAAATTTTTTTACATTTTTTTGGTATGTCGTAGTGAGCTTTTAGACCTGTTAAAAATTGGTTTAGAGGTTGTTTTGAGTCCATCCCTATCACATTGTCTCTACAACCAGTTAGCCCTATATCTGTCATATATGCAGTGTTTTGAACTATTTGAAAGTCATCTGTGCTAACATGTGTATGAGTCCCTATAATTCCGCTAACTTTACCTTTTAGCAACATCAACATAGCTCTTTTTTCACTTGTGGCTTCTGCATGAAAATCTACAAATATGTTTTTAACACCATCTACATGTAGCTTCTCAACAGTTGATTTTGCACATCTAAAAGCATTGTCGGTATATGGCATAGAGTTATGCCCCATAAGGTTTAAAACGGCAAGTTTTTCTCCATAAACATCATACACTTTACAACCAGTCCCAGCTACACCGTCTGGATAGTTGTGTGGTCTAAGAAGTTCGTGAGTTTCAAAAAGTGGGATAATATCTTTTTTATCCCAAGTGTGGTTTCCACCAGTCATAACATCTATGCCATAAGAAAAAAGTTCATTACAGTTTTTTAGAGTTAGTCCAAAACCATGAGAAGCATTTTCGTAGTTTGCTATGACAAAGTCTATGTTGTATTTCTCTTTTAGTTTTGGGAGGTATGTTTTTATCATCTCTCTTGCAGGACGACCAACTATGTCGCCTATAAAAGCTATCTTCATTATAAATCTCTTTTTGCGAAATTATAGCAAAAATATATAAGTAATTCTTTATAAAAATTTATGGGTAGTTGATGTGTTGGTCTAGGTAGATATGTTTGGAAAAGTATAAATTTTACAAATTTGCACTTTTTTTTAAATTTTTTCAAAAAACCCTTGACATTAAAACTTTTTTTGCCTATAATTTCGCCATCAAACAACAAAGAGTTGTTTTGAAAATGTCTCGTTAGCTCAGCTGGTAGAGCACGTCACTTTTAATGATGTGGCCGA
>CAYNVR010000137.1:0-3682 GCA_964400715.1 uncultured Sulfurimonas sp. | reverse complement strand
GAGCTTGTAAAACCTGGTCATATTTTTCCACTCATAGCAAAAGATGGTGGAACACTCATAAGAACGGGGCATACAGAGGGTAGTGTAGATTTGTGTCGTTTGGCTGGTGTGAGTGAAGCTGGTGTTATATGTGAGATAATCAAAGATGACGGAACTATGGCTCGTCGTGATGATTTGGATATATTTGGGCAAAAGCACAACTTAAAAACAGTTTTTATATCTGATATAGTTGAGTATAGACTTGCAAATGAGAGTCTTATAAAAAGTTTGGGTAGCAAAGAGGTGGAGTTTTTTGACACAACTGTTCAAAAACACACTTTTGCAGACCACGATGGGGTAGAACACACAGCTTTTAGTTTTAAAGAGATAGGTGAGCTTACAAATGTAAGGGTTCACAATGTTATGCCAGATGTGGAGCTTTTTTCAAACCAAAAAAAGTATAAAAACATCATAGCTTCCATAGAATATTTAAAACAAAACGGTGGGTTGTTTGTGTTTATAAACAAAGCAAAACATCAAGATGATGCTACACTAAAAGAGTTTGGTATAGGGGCTCAGATTATAAAATCTTTTGGTGTTAAGAGGATGAATATCATCTCAAATATGAAGAAAAACGATTTTGTAGGGCTTAGTGGTTACGACCTTGAAATAGAAAACATAGTAGAGTTGTAAGATGAGAGAGATATACCAAAGTGAAGATGGTTTAGTAGAGGTAGATATAAATGCTTTTGCATACTCGCAAAAGTATGATTGGCTTTTTAGTGTTTTTGTAAAGTTTGACAGTTTGGATGAAACACAAGATGGTTATGAGGAGTTTTTGGAAACAAAAGAGGCTCTTATCATCTCACTAGAACTTGATGATATGGCAAAATATGTTGGTATGAGAGTGGTAGATGGTTGGAGTGAGCTTTATTTTTATGCGAAAACCTCAAAATCTTTGGACAAAACAGTTTCTAAGATTTTAACTCCATCTAACTACATGTATGAAAGCAATGTAGTAAAAGATACAAAGTGGGATTTTTACCAACACACTCTCTACCCAGATGAGTTACAACTTCACCACATAGAGAGTGAGAAGATAATCTCTATGTTAAAAGAGGAAGGTGATATAAACGAAGAGGTAAGAGAGGTGGAGCATTATGTTTCATTTTTGACACCAACTCAAAAACAAAAGTTTTTAGATAGTTTTAGTGTAGATGGGTTTGAGTTTAAAGATGAGGTAAGCTCAGAAGAGTTTGAAAATGGTTTGGCATTTGTAAAACAACACTCAGTAGATTTTGAAACTGTTAAAAAAGAGGTTGAACTTTTGTTTGAAACAGTAAAAAAACAAAACGGTTTTTATGAGGGTTGGAGTACTGTTTTGGTAACAGATAGATGAAAAAAATCTTTGCCATCTCTGGAATGCTAAACTACACACTTGTAGTTTTTTTAAATGCTTTTACAGATTTGGGGCATAAAATTGTTATACAAAACACAGTTTTTAAAGTTTATGATGGTTCAACACAAGTTGTTTTAACAGCTATCATAAACAGTCTTATTTTACTACCTTTTATACTCACATTTTCCCCTGCTGGTTTTTTAAGTGATAGATTTTTTAAAAATAAAATTATGACTTACAGTGCTGGTTTTGCGGTGGTGATAACAGCTTTTATAACTCTTTCTTACTACAATGGTTGGTTTAGATTTGCATTTTTTATGACATTTTTACTCGCTTTGCAAAGTGCTATCTATGCTCCTGCAAAGTATGGTTACATAAAAGAGTTGGTAGGTGATGAAAACATAAGTTTTGGAAATGGGGTTGTTCAAGCCACAACAACAATTGCCATACTTGGTGGGATAATCTTTTACACAGTTTTGTTTGAGATGAACTACAACGAAAATATGCAAACACAAAGTGATATATTAAAAGGTATGGTTCCTTTGGGGGTACTACTTTTTTTAAGCTCCATAGTTGAGTTTTTTCTCGCTTTAAAACTTCCACAAAAAAGCATATATGTAGAGAAAAAATTTGAGTTTAAAAAATATATAAAAGGTTTTTATCTGTTTAAAAATCTAAAAACCATAAAGCAAAAACCAGATATTTTTCAAGCTATCTTGGTTCTTAGTCTGTTTTGGTCTATCTCACAAGTTGTTCTTGCTATATTTGGTGAGTATGCAAAAACAAACCTACATGTAACAAATACAATCTATGTTCAAGGTGTGATGGCTCTTGCTGGTGTGGGGATAGTTTTTGGTTCTGTTGTAGCTTCAAAACTCTCACAACACAACATAAATGTTGGGCTTAGTGTGATGGGGTCGTTTTTTATAACTATCATAGTTTTTACTATACCATCTGTAACATCTTTTTGGCTCATAGCTTTTTTGTTTATCTTGTTTGGTTTTTTTGCGGGGTTTATTTTGGTGCCTATGAACTCTTACATACAGTTTAAAACAAACTCTTCAAAACTTGGAACTGTTTTGGCAGGAAACAACTTTGTGCAAAACATATTTATGTTTAGTTTTTTGGTTTTGACAACACTTTTTGCTTACTTTCAAGTAGATACAAAGATACTTTTTTACTTTATGGGGTTTGTTGGTGTTTTACTGTTTGTTATGCAGTTTAGAACATATTTTCTTGAACTTTTATGGAGTTTGGTAGAGATAGTTCTAAGAAGTTTATACAACATAGAGTACAGAGGTTTAGAAAACATACCACAAAAAGGTGCTGTTTTACTGCTTGGAAACCATGTAAGTTGGATAGACTGGGCACTGTTACAGTTTGGAGTTGGTAGGAAAATCAACTTTATGATGGACAGAGGTATCTACCACAACAGATGGTTTTACCCAGTTTTAAAAAAGGGTGAGGCGATACCTGTTTCACCAAAAGGTGCAAAAGATGCTTTAAATGAAGCATACAAAAGGTTAAAAAATGGTAAAATAGTAGCTTTGTTTCCAGAGGGTGGGATAACCAGAGATGGAAAGATGGCGAAGTTTAACAGAGGTTATGAACTTATAAAAAAAGATTATGATGGGGTTATAGTTCCTTTTAGGATAGATGGTGCTTGGGGAACTGTTTTTTCAAGGGATAAAAACCGTAAGTTTAAACTTAGAAAAAAGATAGTTGTCTCATTTTTTGAGCCTGAGTCAAAAGAGATAAAGGCAGATAAACTAAGAGATAAAATTTTGATATAATTTCAATATCCCTATCATAAAAATGATAGGGTAAAATCCAGTTTTGAGGAGTAACCTATGAATAGGTTATACTTAAAGCTAAAATTTAAACTTTTTAAGTTTGAAATTAGCTTAAAAGCTAAGAGGGTCTGACCACCCTTTTAACCTCTTTAAGCTGGATTATAACACAAAATAAAAAAATATAAAATAAAAAGGTAAAAAATGGCTCAAACTATAACTGAAAAAATTTTTAGTGAACATGTAGGGAAAAAAGTTTATGCAGGTGAGATTGTTCGCTCACCTATCGATATGGTAATAGGTAACGACATAACTACACCAATATCTATAAAAGCATTTGAAGATAGTGGTGCAAAAGAGTTGGCAAACCCAGATGGTTTTAGTATAGTTTTAGACCACTTTATACCTGCAAAAGATATAGCAAGTGCAAATCAAGCAAGAATTAGCCGTGATTTCGCTAAAAAACATAAACTTAAAAACTTTTTTGATGAAAAAGATATGGGGATAGAGCATG
>CAYNVR010000136.1:0-3700 GCA_964400715.1 uncultured Sulfurimonas sp. | reverse complement strand
AGATTGTAGGTAACAAAAGATTTGCACATCTTTTATCTGCACCATTTAAACCAAAGATACTTCCACCTTTAGACAATAGTGAAAATATTTTTGCAACACTAGAAAAACAAGACATTGTACTTTATCATCCGTATGAAAGTTTTGAGCCTGTTGTAAAGTTTATCCAAAGTGCTGCAAAAGATCCGGATGTTGTTTCAATTAAAATGACACTTTATCGTTCAGGTACAAATTCTCCAATAGTTCAAGCACTTATGGCAGCAAGTGAGAGTGGAAAACAAGTTACAGTTATGGTTGAGCTTAAAGCTAGATTTGATGAAGAAAATAACCTAATCTGGGCAAAAGCATTAGAAAAAGCTGGTGCACATGTTATCTACGGAATTAAAGGTTTTAAAGTTCATGCAAAAGCTACACTTGTAACAAGAAGAAAAAATGGAAAACTAAAACAATATGCTCACTTAGGTACTGGTAATTATAATCCTGCTACTTCAAAGATTTATACTGACTTTTCCTATATGACAAGTAAAGATAAAATTACAAATGACTTAACAAGATTTTTTCACTTTCTTACTGGATTTAGTAAAAAAGGTAAACTTGATGAGTTATATATGTCACCATCACAAATAAAACCAAAAGTTCTTTCACTTATTCAAAATGAAGCTAGGAAAGGTAAAGATGGTCAAATCATCGCAAAAGTAAACTCTTTAGTTGATGAAGACGTTATTCGTGCACTTTATAAAGCTAGCCAAGCTGGTGTAAAAATTGATCTAATAGTTCGTGGAATTTGTTGTTTAAAAACTGGCATAGAAGGTGTTAGTGAGAACATACGAGTTATCTCAATTTTAGGTAAATACCTTGAACATCCAAGAGTTTTTTACTTTAAAAATGATGAAACTCAAGTTTATATCTCTTCTGCTGATTGGATGCCTAGAAATCTTGTTCGTAGAATCGAGCTTTTAACAGCTATCAAAGATAATAAAGCAAAAGATAAGATACTTCAAATATTAAAATTACAAGTATCTGACAATAATCTTGCTCATGAACTTTTAAGTGATGGCTCATATATAAAAGTGAAAAATGATGGACAAAAGTCTGTAAATAATCATCGCTCACTTGAGGACTATGTAAACCGTATCTCAAGAGCAACAAAAAAAGAGAGTTCAAGTTCTATAGAACAACTTGTTTCTCGTCTTTTTATAGAAGGATAAACTATGATAATGAATTTTAAAGATTATACTCCAGAAATTGAAAAAAATACTTGGATAGCAAACTCTGCTGATGTTATTGGTCGTACAAAGATTGGTGAAGATTCATCTGTTTGGTTTCAAGTAGTTATTCGTGGAGATGTTCACTTCATCACTATTGGTTCAAGAACAAGCATACAAGATGGAAGTATGATTCATGTAACTCACCATAAAAAAGCAGATATGAGTGATGGAAATCCTACTACTATTGGAGATGATGTAACTGTTGGACATAAGGTTATGCTTCATGGTTGTACTATTGAAGATGCTTGTCTTATTGGCATGAGTACTACCATACTTGATGGTGCTGTTATTGGTAAAGAGAGTATAGTTGGGGCAGGAAGTTTAGTGACAAAAAATAAGGTTTTTCCACCTCGTTCACTTATCATGGGAAGTCCTGCTAAGTTTGTAAGAGAGTTAACAGATGAAGAGGTAAAAGAACTTTATGCTTCAGCTGCTAGATATGTAGAATTTAAAAATGAGTATATTTAGAGTTTAAAATTAGTAACTCTCTACATGTAGAGAGCTTATGTCCTATAATCTGCGTTAATTTTTACATACTCATGACCTAAATCACAACCGTAAGCTTTAAAACTTCCATTACCCATACCCAAATCACAAGAGATAGTAAATTTTTTATGTTGCATAACTACTGCACATTTTTTTTCCATCTCTTCGTTAAAGTATAGATTTCCACAATCATAAACACAGTTATCATCAAAAGAGATTTTTAAATTATCTTCATTCGACTCAACTCCACTTGCACCAATAGTTGAAGCTATACGTCCCCAGTTTGGGTCTTCTCCAAAAAGTGCAGTTTTTACTAAAAGAGAATCTGAAAGTGCTTTAGCAGCCACTTCCGCTTCTTTATCATCTTTTGCACCAGTTACATTATAAGTAACAAGTTTAGTAGCACCCTCGCCATCTCTAACCATTTCAAGAGCTAAAAAGTGCATAACTTTTCTAAGTGCTTCTTTAAATGCTTCTTTGTCATAAGCTCCACTAACTCCATTAGATAACAGTAAAACTGTATCATTTGTGGAAGTATCTCCATCTACGCTTATTGCATTGAAAGTTGTTTTAGTAGCAATATCCAGTGCTTCTTGCATATCAACTTTTGATACTTTTGCATCAGTTGTTATAAAACAAAGCATTGTAGCCATAGCTGGGTTTATCATACCAGCACCCTTAGCCATTGCCCCGATGTTAAATGAACTTCCATCTTCAAGTTTTACTTTAAATGCTATCTCTTTTGAGAAAGTATCAGTTGTCATAATGGCTTTTGCTGCTGAAGATGCATCTTTTTTTGTATAATCAAAAAGTTTCATACCATCAATTATTTTTTGTTTTGGAAGTCTAACACCAATTACACCAGTTGAACTCATAATAGGATTTAATATATCATCTCTACATGTAGAGAGAATTTCATCTATATCTGAAATACCAGCCTTACCTGTCATAGCATTTGCATTTTTAGAATTAATCAAAACAAAATTTGTTCTAAAATCACCCATATTTCTAAAGTGTTTTATCGGTGCGGCATGCATCTTATTAGTTGTAAAAACTGAAGCAACTTCACACTCTACTTCACTATATATAAAAGCCATATCTTTAGCATTATTTGATTTTAGTCCTGCGCTAATACCATCAGCAAAAAAACCTTTGCTAGAACAGACTCCATTCTGTGCTGGGAAAATATTATACAAATTTAAGCTCCTTAGGTTTATCTCTTCTTTTTAAAAGACCTTTTGTAGTGTTTATATCTGCTTGTGTACCAATCAATAAAAGTTTACATTCACTTGTTATAAGAACATCACCTTTAGGCATTGCTATAAATTTACCATCTTTTTTTGTTATACCAATAACAGAAGTATTTGTTATAGCTCTAAGGTGTGTTTCTTTGAGTTTTTTTAGAACTGCCCAAGAGTACTTAGGGACTTCTACCTCTTCCATATCTAATGGATTATCACTTTTATATAAAAATTCTTCTAATAAATTTTCCATATCTGGTCTTGCAGCCATTGCACTTACTCTTTGAGCTGTAAGTTTAGTAGGACTAACAACAGTATCAGCTCCAAGTTTTTTAAGTTTTTCAATATCTGTAATACTCTCTGCTGAAGATATAACATAATAAGGTCTTGGAAGAGCATGCTCTTTTTCAAACAATCGAACAGAAGCAATAAGTGCAATATTATCACTCATAGAGTCAGATAAAGTTATCAAACCTTTTGCAGAAGCAAGATGAGCTTTAAGCATTGTAAGTTCTGCATGAGGTTCTGCTTGTAAGTATGTTGAGTATTTATGTTCTTTTGCCCATTCATGAATCTCAGGACGAGGATCAATTACAACAAAAGGTATATGATTCTTTTTTAGTTGTTTTGTAACTTCAAGAGTATAATCATTGTGATAACAAACAACAAAATGTTTTTTAAGCCTTGCTATTGAATATAACATGCTTC
>CAYNVR010000135.1:0-3741 GCA_964400715.1 uncultured Sulfurimonas sp. | reverse complement strand
CACATGCTATAGCACCAAGATATGCTTCCCTCTCTCCGCTGATAACTTTAATATTTAACTTTAGATTTTTTTTTACCTTATTGATAAAATCTTTTTTATTTGGAGCATCACGTAAAGCAGATGTGGCTACACACAGTGTTTTTCTGGCTTTGAATGATTTTATAATTGTAGAGAAGTCATTAAGAGCCTCATACGCTCTTTGCATAGGTTCATCTTGTAAATAACCGCTATTTTGATAGGCATCTTGGGAAATTCTTACTTTTGTTTTTGTTTCATAAAGTAGATGAAAAGCAAAACGTGATGTTTTTTCATAGATAACCATTCTGAGAGAATTGGAACCTATATCTATGACTGCTACACGTTTTGCCATAAAAGAGTTCTTCTACTCTTCTTCTTGGAGATTTTTATACTTAAACTGTAACTCTGCAATTGATTCTACATTATCTTTGTCTGGTATGATACAATCAACAGGACATACAGATATACATGCCGGTTCATCATAAACATTGACACACTCTGTACATCTATCAGGATCTATATAGTATATAGGATCACCCTCTTCAATAGCAACAGTTGGACACTCTTCTCTACAAGCATCACACGCAATACACTCTTCATTTATAATTAGTGCCATATTTGTTAACCTTATACTTTATAGTTCTTTTTTTTAACTTTAAATCACATATTTTTTATGTGTCCGATTTATAACAAAATAAAGCTTTATTGTTTTTTAAATTAGTTGTTTTTTGGAAGTATGCACGATAACTTTGAATTAAGGTGCAAAGATGCAACAGTTCCACTTACTCCATCTGTTCTATTTTGCAAACTTATTTTTGCTCCGAGTGCATCGGCCGCACTTTTTGCCAAGAAAAGACCAAGCCCGACACCAGATTTGTTACCTTGCCTTTTAAACGGAGCAAAAAGATCTATACTCTCATCTATCCCACACCCCTCATCTATCACTTGTATAAGTAATCCAAAATCATCTTGTGAACTCTTAAGATATACACTTTTTTCTTTTGGTGTGAATTTTAAAGCATTTTGTAAAAAATTTTGTATGATTTGATTTAAAAGACTCACCTGAAGAATCGCCATAAAACCATCAGGTTCAAAACTCATATGAAGCTTTTTGCCCTCATTTTCAGCTAAAAGTTTAAAGTCATTTGCTTTTTGTTTTAAAAATGCTATAACATCAACCTCTTGAGGTTTATCTAGTTGTGCACCCTCTTGTCTACCGATATTTAAAATGTTAGATATTATAATATTCATCTCATCAACAGTTTTATTTGTAGTTTTTAGTGCTTCTATATACTCTTCGGGAGGTCGTTTTTTTATAAGTGTAACCTGATTTTTGAGTTTTATAACTGCAAGTGGTGTTTTTAGCTCATGAGCTGTACCTATAAAAAGCTCTTTTTGGTATTTTACAAAGTTTTGTATCCTTGCTATAAGGTGGTTTATAGTGATTCCAAGTTGCTCAAACTCCTCTGGCAACTCTTCAACAGCTATAGGTTTCATAAGATGTTCATTCATATTGGATAGTTTTGTATTTAGTGTTTTTAATGGTGTAACCAACATCTTGGATAAACCTATGGCATATATAACCACAAGTATAAAACCAGCTATATTTATGATAAATATATAGTGTAGTATCTTATCTAAAAGTACAATTGTAGAGGTTATGTTTTTGGTTATTTTTAGGTAACTAAAATCATCAAAATTATAAGGGTATATCAGTGTGGCGTATGTATGTTTTCCTCTTGTTGTTTCATACATGTTTATACCTATCTCATTTTTATTTAGATAAACTATCTCAACACTAAGTCCCAAAAATCTTTCAGGTGGGATGTTTTCTGTTTCAAACATAGATTCATTGTGTGCTATATTTTTACCAAATGCTTTTAGTTCTGCATATTTTTCATCCAATATAGATGTTTTGATATAAAAATATAAAAATGATGAAAATATAAATATGAGTGATGCTGATGCAAGTAAAAGCTGGATAAGAAAATTTCTTCGTATACTTCTTTTTGAGAACATACAAAAACCTTTAAAGATGATGTTTTGGTAGATTATATCTAAGTATTTCTGAAGTTGAGATTTTTAGAGATGCGATAAGCATCTCTGGAATGAAGGGTTATTTTGCCTCTTTAGGGAAACAAAATCTATAGCCACGACGACGAACAGTCTCGATTGTAGTTATGCCAAGTGGTTTATCCATCTTTTGACGAATCTGATTTATAGCAACCTCTATAACATTTGGAGTTACAAGTTCAGGCTCCTCCCATATAGCGTCAAGAAGTTGCTCTTTTGAAACGATTTGGTCACGGTGACGAGCCAAGTGAGTAAGAACTTCAAAAGGTTTGCCTTTTAATTCTATTTCTGTTTCTTTGTAGATGATTTTTTCCTCTTCAGGGTTGATATATAGATCATCTATATCTATAACATTGCTTCCACCAAAACGTAAACGAGCCTCTATACGTGCAAGAAGTACATCAAAATCAAAAGGTTTTCTAATATAATCATCAGCACCTGCACGAAGTGCTTCAACTTCACTCTCATTATCATCTCTGGCTGATAAAACAACAACAACAGTTTTTGGTGTGTTTGTTTTTATATCTCCAATAATATCAACAGAGTTCCCATCTGGAAGCATCCAGTCCATTAACACTAAATCGTAGTTACGAATATCTAAATAATACTCTCCATCTTTTAGAGTCTCAACAACATCACTTTGGTAGCCAAACTCTTTTAGTCCCTCAGCAAGCATCTTATTTAGTGTAACTTCATCTTCAATGATCAATATACGCATTCATTTTTTCCTATCGGTAAATATTTTGGCGAAATGATAGCATAATTTTAGGTTAATTTAAAGTAAATTTCAATTTTGTTTAAAAAAATTTTAACTTATGATTAAGATTTAAAATTATAATGGTTACTGACACTAACATTGCAGTCCCGTAAAATAGATGGTTTTGTGAGTTTTATATCTATAGTTTCAATAATGTCAAAATCTTGTTTTAAAGAGATAGATATACTTCTTATAGCATCTTCAAGTAAAAGAAATTTGCCATATATCATCTTTTTTTTGACAAAATCAACTATATCCGCATAGTTTAAAAAGTCATTTTTGGAGTTATATTTTATAGAGATATTTATGATGATATCTTGTGGTTTTTCTCTTTCAAAATCTAAAATTCCAATAACACATTGAAATTTTAAATCCTCTATATGTATTGTCATACAACTCTTTTCTCTTGACCTTGAAAAAGGCGTATAATATTTGGTATATGTTTATAAAAAAGTATAAATGCTATGATAACTATGGGTGCATGAGCAATATCTGGTTTATTTATAAAACTTGCAATTACAAGAGCAGTTAGCGCTGTAAGCGATGAAAGAGAGGATATGCGTATAACTTTTGCACCTACAGCCCATACTATTAACGCTATAGAAGTTTCAAATGGAAGCATAAACATCATAACCCCCATCCCTGTAGCTACACCTTTTCCACCCTCAAAGTTTAGGTATGGAGAAAAGCAGTGACCTACTACGGCAAGTACAGATATACCCCATAATGTAGCTTCACTTGCACCTGCTAGATATGCTATGGCTAAAACAAATACACCTTTTAAAGCATCAAGTACTAAAGTGGCAACACCAAGTTTTTTGGCAAGTGTGGGATTTGTCTCTTTTACAACTCTAAGTACATTTGTAGCACCTATACTGCCACTTCCAGATGAT
>CAYNVR010000134.1:0-3763 GCA_964400715.1 uncultured Sulfurimonas sp. | reverse complement strand
TAGTAGATGAGGTTTTTAAACACTACTTTAAAGATATAAAAACCCCAGATGCTATTATACTTGGTTGCACACATTTTCCTATGTTGAGTGATGCTTTGATGGAATATTTTTCAAAAGATACTTTGCTTATACACTCTGGTGAAGCGATAGTAGAATACTTAAAAAAGAGGTTTGTGTTTTCTAAAAAATTTAAAGATACAGATATAAAGTTTTTTGCTTCACAAAACCCTGAATCTTTAAAAATTACGGCAAGAAAGTGGTTAAACAATGTCTAAAAAAACAGTTATGGAACTTTGTATGTCCCCAGATTTGGGTGGGTTGGAACTTTTTATGGTTCGTTGTGCAAAAGCACTAAAAGATGAGTTTGATGTTGTGTCGGTGATAAATACAAACTCAAAACTTCAACAATACTTTGAAGATGGAGAGTTTGTTGCCATAGAGAAAAACTCTAACTTTTTTATGTTTTCATCTGCTAAAAAATTGGCAAAGATTATAGATGAAAAAGGTGTTGAGATACTCCATCTACACTGGACAAAAGATATACCTTTTGTTGTGTTGGCAAAACTGCTTTCAAAGAAAAAGCCACAAGTTGTTCAAACAAGAAATATGACTATGACAAGGTTTAAAGATGACTTTTACCATAGATTTTTGTACAAAAACATAGACCTTATGTTGCCAGTAACTCATCAGGTAAAAGCTCAACTTGAAAAGTTTATACCACAAGATGTAAGACCAGAGATAAAAGTGCTTTATATGGGTTCAGACAAACCAGAACTTTTAGATACTAAGCAGATAGAAAGTTTAAAAGATGAGTTAAATATCTCTAAAAACAGTTTCAATGTTGGTATGGTTGGTCGTATAAATGAAGCAAAAGGGCAACATCTGCTCATAAAAGCATTGCTACATGTAGAGGGTGCAAATGCCTACTTTGTAGGGCATGAGATGAAAAAAGGTTACATAGATGAGTTGAAAACTCTTGCTAAAAATCTTGGAGTTGAAGATAGAGTTCATTTTTTAGGTTTTATGAAAAATCCACACCATTTTTACCAACTTTGTGATGTTGTTGTGTTGGCATCTAAAAGGGAGACTTTTGGACTTGTTCTCATAGAAGCTATGCAGGTTGGAACTGCTGTTGTAGGTTCAAACAGTGGTGGAGTAGTGGAGATAATAGATGATGAAAAAACAGGGATGCTTTTTGATGTTGGAGATGAAAAATCTCTTGCTCAAAAAATATCTAAGTTAAAAGATGATAAACTATTTTTAGATAAGATAGCAAAAGCTGGAAAGAAAAAAGCACAAGAGAAGTTTTCAAATGAGTTGCAGTTTAAAAAATTGGCGGAGATTTTTAGAGATTTAGTATGTTGAAGATTAAAGAATTTATAAAAAATAAAGATTTGCTCACTTTATGGATGAATAACCTTTTAGTTGTTTATGCTTTTATGTTGCCTATCTCTCAAACTATTAAAGCGAGTGTATTTACTTTTATAGCTATTTTATTTGTGCTTCGTGGTGATGTGTTAAAATATATAAAAGAGTCTTTACAGAACAAAGTTGTAAGGGCTTTTTTATATTTTTTCCTCATAACACTTTTGGGAGTTTTATGGAGTGATAATGTAAAAGAGGGGCTTTACTGGGCTAAGAGTGTAAAGTATGGGTTATACCTTATACTTTTTTATGCTTTTATAGATGGTAGATATATAGACAAAGTTTTATCTGCTTTTATACTTGGTATGTTTGTTAGTGAGGTTACATCTTATAGTATCTTGTTTGGTATCTTGCCATATTCACTTGATATTGGTGTTTTTCATTTTTATACAGCACCAAGTATGCACGACCCATCTGCTTTTTTAAATCATATCCATTATGGTGTTGCTTTGGCTTTGGTTGTTCCACTAATTGCTCAGAAAATATTTTATTCAGATACAAATAAAGTATTTAAAATTTTTATGATTTTATTTGTATTAACTGCAACAGCAAATATCTTTGTAACTGGTGGTAGGACAGGTTATGTTGCTTTTGTATTGTTGTTGCTTTTTTTATCTGTTAGCTATCTTAAAAAGTATGCCATTGGAGTTATGTTGTTTTTAATGCTTGTTTTAGGTGTAGCATATCAGAGTAGTTCTATGTTCCATTCTCAGGTAGATAGAACAAAGGTTACACTTGAACAACTATTTACTAAAAATCCAAATTTTAACACATCTTTTGGGTCGAGAGTTGGAACATTTTATTATGGTTTTGAAGCTGTAAAAAATGATTGGTTATTTGGTCTTGGAACGGGTGATTCTATGGATAAGATAAAAGAGATAGCACCAAAAAATTTAACTATTATTCAGAATGCACCACACGAACACAACCAGTTTTTAAGCACATTTATAAAAAATGGTATCATAGGTTTACTTATATTTTTAAATATCTATTATCAAATTTTTAGATATAAACAAACAGATAAACAACTTAGATTTATTATGGTTGTCTCAACACTTGTGATAGCTTTTGGTCTTTTAACAACACAGTTTAATCTTAGATTTTTTATGCCTTTATGGGTAGTTATGTTGAGTATAACACTCATAAACAAAGACAGAAGAACAATTTTTACAGATGTAAAAGATAGCTTAACTTTAAAACAAATAGTTACAGTAGGTGCTATTTTTAGTGTTTCAAGTCTTGTTTATCAGTCCATAATTGTAAAGATGTTTTAAGATTCTCAAAAAACTCCCACTCCCTACATGTAAAATCTATACCATCATCTCTTAACTTTTCTCCCCACATAGGGTTTGGGAAATAGTCGTCTTTTTCAAATCTTGCCATTATGTGTATGTGGACTCTTGGTAGCATATTGGCAAATGATGCCATATTTATCTTTGTTGGGTTGTAGAACTTTATCATCTCATCTTCTATGATGTCATATATCTGCCACATCTGTTTTCTTAACTCTTTTGGCATATCGCTTAGTTCTTTGTAGGAGTGGGTGGTAAAGAGTTTCAGCCAAGGGATTTGGCTTTGCTCTTTTTCTATGTAGAAATGTTTGTTTTTAAAAACTATCATCTGCTTCTATTTGATGAACGGCTACGGCTTCTATTTCTTTCACCATTACGGCTACGGCTTTGGTTTCTATCGCCTCTGTAACGGCTTCTGCTTCTTCCATTTCTGTTTCTTCCGCCATCTTTTCTTGATGCTCTTTTTAGTATAGCTTCAAGTCTATCGGCTGGAATACCAATGCTATTTGGCCCTTTTATGTCTTGTTTGTCTAAAATCATAGATATAAGTTTAAACATAATTGTCTCTTCATCTATATCTTCTTTTAGTCTATCAAGCACTTTGTGAGCTTCATCGTAGATGTGTTGGTCTTCAATGTTTTTTACAATGTTTTCAACTGTTGATTCTCTTAAATCGTTTTTGCTTGGAACAAAAGCATGAGCCATAGAAGTTCCAACTTTTTGCTTGATTTTTTGAAGCTCTTTAAACTCATGTGGAGTTAAAAGTGTTATAGCTTTACCCTTTGTTCCAGCACGACCAGTTCTACCTATGCGGTGAACATAGCTTTCTGGGTCAAATGGTATGTGGTAGTTAAAAACATGAGAGATGTTGTTTACATGTATCCCACGAGCAGCTACATCTGTTGCTACAAGAACTTTTACAGAGTTGTTTTTAAACCCTTTTATAACAGTTTCTCTTTGTCTTTGTTCCATATCTCCGTGAAGACCGTTTGCTAAGTAACCAGCATTACTTAAAACATTGCTAAGTCTATCTACTTCACTTTTTG
>CAYNVR010000133.1:0-3791 GCA_964400715.1 uncultured Sulfurimonas sp. | reverse complement strand
CATCAAAATCTAAAACACCATTTTTTGTATCATACACTATTTTACCATCTTGTGATGTAACAGTTGCAACAACATCCCATCTAACTCCCGTTTCTGGTTGTGGGTCAGACTTTGTAAACTCCAATCTCAAATCATTTCTGTTACTTTGAGAGTCTATAACACTAGCACTCATAGTTCTTACTTCATCTTCTGTTGATAAATTTCCTTCAAATTTAGCCACCGTTGAAGCCTCAACTGGGTAAGTTAAATCTTTTGGAAAAGTAAGTTTTGTTTGTGTAGAGACATCACCAAGTGGAACTTCATAAAGAGATTTTGTTAATGTTGTTCCACTTATATTTCCACCCATTGTTCCAAGAACATAAGCCCCTTCATCTGTTACTAAATCATTATTCTCATCAAATGAAAAAGAACCATTTCTTGTGTAAAATGTCTCATTTTGTGATGTAACTCCAAACCAACCATCACCAGATATAGCTAAGTCTGTACTCTTATCTGTTAAGATAGTATTTCCTGTACTTTGCATCATAGTTGTTGCTTGAAGTCTTGAACCTATACCTATGGAACTATCCAAAGAGCTTGTATTTGCAGTTGTAACAGCCGATTCAAACAAAGAGGCAAACTCATAGCTACTACCTCTAAAACCAACCGTATTTGCATTTGCAAGATTTTCAGAAAGTAAATCCATACCGCTAGACATAGTTCGCAATCCTGAAATACCAGTGTAATAAGCCTGAGTCATCATAATAAACTATCTCCTAAAACACTTCTTGTAGGCTTTCAAGTGGCACATAACTAGAACCAACTTTTACAAGAGCTTTACCATCTTCAAACCTTACAGATTCAATAGGGTATGTTCCAACTCTTGTTGTTTTACTTTCACCATCTGTATTTGTATATGAAGATGTTACATAATAAACACCGCCATCTAGTTGATTTCCTGCATCATCTGTACCGTCCCAAGTGTAACTATATACACCTGATTCACCAGTTTGAGATTCAATAGTTTTTAATACATTACCATTTGAA
This sequence comes from uncultured Sulfurimonas sp., assembly GCA_964400715.1. Lineage (GTDB taxonomy): Bacteria > Campylobacterota > Campylobacteria > Campylobacterales > Sulfurimonadaceae > Sulfurimonas. The sequence goes on along the minus strand of CAYNVR010000133.1, from coordinate 2,765 downwards.
TCAAGTACCTCAACAGTACCACTTTCAATATCTGATGGATAATATATCTCAAAATTTACATCTGTTCCCTCATTTAAAACAACTGCATTACTACCTAAATCTCCTGTTTTTCCTATGGCAGAGATAGATGAAAAATTGTTTGATGAAGATAAAGACTTAGAAAGTTCTGCAAGAGATGCAGCTGTGTTATCTGATGATTCTAATGAAGCAAGTTGCGATGTTTGAGTTAAAATAGACTCTGTATCTGTTGGACTTGTTGGGTCTTGATACTGTAATTCAGCTAAAAGCAAAGTCATAAAATCATCACTAGTAAGTTCAGATTTATCCTTTACCGTAGTTGTTGATGTATAGTCTTTATAATATGCTGCATCTAAGCCTGTTGAAGTAATAGCCATTTTTTATCCTTTATACATAGTTTGGAAGTACTATTTCAAGTGATGAAAGTACCTCTTCATTTTGTTCTTCGTTATCAAAATACATGTACTCTTTTTTTGCTTGTTGGTTCTGTTGCTGGTTTTGTTGTGAAGAAAAACCTTGTTCTGAATTATTGCTAAAATTTAGAGAAGCATTATTTATTCCATTATTTTGCAGTTGTGTTTTTAAATCATTCGCATTCATAGCCAAAGTATTTATTGCTGCATTATTTGAAGTTATATTTACATGTAAATTATTTCCTCTTTGAACAATGGTTAAATCTACATCTCCAAGATTTTTAGGATTTAGTTGTATTTTAACCCTACTAAATGGGGCTTTGTAATCATCTATGGCTTGTTTTACATCTTGTGAAAGATATTTTACCATCTGTTTAGCTTCTTTTACTTTTACTTCAAAATCATCTGCTTTTAAAGTTTGAGTAGGCAAATCCACCTTTACACTCTCTTTTGTAGGTTGATTTAAACTCTCTTTGTCTTCATTGAGCAAACTTTCCAAACTATCTACCACACTCTTTTGAGGTGCTATAACTTTTGCTGTTGCAACTGAAAAATCTTGTGTCATAGTGCCATCTTTTTTCAAAGCACTCTCACCTTGAAGTAAAAGCTTCAAATTATCAGACACCTGATTTTTTGATTCTATTTTTTTGTTTGGCAAAAAAGAGTTTTTAGACTGTTTTGTAGAAACTAGTTCTTGGGTTGTAATAGTTGTTTGTTTTTTTGTTTTAAAAAGTTCTACTGAGTTTTCATCTTTGTTAAGTTTTGGACTAACTTCATCCAATGTTATTTTAGATATGTCCAAATCCATCTTTTTAGCTAAATCCACCAACCCACCAAGTGTATTTGGTAACTCTTTTACAGAAGATTTTTTATACTCTGGTAAAGCTTGAATTTTATCTTTTAAATATTGTTTTGCATCTGCAATAAGCTGTTTTAAATCCTCAACAGATAAAACATTTCCCAAGTCTGGATTTAAAACTTTTACATCTTCTCCCAAATTGTTTAACAAATCATCAAGAGACAAATCATCTGTACTAATGTTTGTTGTAGATGGCTCAACTATCTTTAAAAGTGAATCAGATGAAAGTTCTTCACCATCAAACGAACCTAAAATTTGACTAAATAAAGAGTTTTGTTCAGTATTTGTATCTTCACTTATTCCAAACGAATTAGCAAGTTGTGATATTGTATTATCAGCTTGAACATCTAAAAGCATAACTAACTCCTTTTTATTTAAAAAGCATTAACTAAAAAGCATTAACCATTCCATAAAAAATAATTTATATGTTAAACTTACAAAAAAATTTAAAGGAAAAAAATGGCAAGAAGTGAAATTTGTGAACTTTGTGGAAGTGGTGAGGATGTAACTCTTATGGAGTTAGCTGTTAGTGATGGTAGTGAAGAACAAAGTGTTTATGTTTGTGCTACATGTAAAACACAAATAGAGAGTGGTGAGTTAGATGAAACTCACTTTAACTGTTTGAATGATTCTATGTGGAGTGAAGTTAGTGCTGTAAAAGTTATGAGTTATATCTTGTTAAACAAACTTGGTCGTCAAGATTTGTTAGATATGATGTATATGGAAGAAGATGAGCAAAAACTAGCAGATAGTGCTATAAATGCAGAAGCTAACAAAATAGTTCACAAAGATGCAAATGGTGTTGTTCTAAATGCTGGTGACAGTGTTGTTATACTTAAAGACTTAGAGGTTAAAGGTGCTGGTTTTACAGCAAAAAGAGGAACAACTGTTACAAAAATCTCTCTTCCAGCAGACATAGATGACCACATAGAAGGTCGTGTAAACGGAACTAAAATCTATTTAAAAACAGAGTTTTTAAAGAAAGTATAAACTATCTCATAACTGAGATAGTTTACCAACCAATTCTTTTACATTTTTATCTATATTTGCAATACTATTTTTAATATTTTCTACACTTTGCTCTGTATTTTTTACTTTTTCTATCTGTTTCAAAGTTAATTCTTCTGAATTGTGTGCTTCATCTTTAATAATTTTGGAATTTGTAGCATCATCTTGACTCTCTACATAAGTTGTTTGTAACTCTTCATTTGCTTTTACAAGACTCTCTTGTGCTGTCTCCGCCATAGCAACAAGTTTATGAAATGTTTGTGTATTTTTATCTACACTATCACTTGCATCAGATATGCTTTGAACTATGATGTTTACACCTGCATTTATCTCTGTTAAAGATTTTTGAGTATTTTCAGCTAGTTGTCTAACCTCATCTGCAACTACGGCAAAACCTCTTCCGTGTTCACCCGCTCTTGCTGCTTCTATCGCTGCATTTAGTGCTAAAAGGTTTGTTTTGTCTGAAA
>CAYNVR010000132.1:0-3808 GCA_964400715.1 uncultured Sulfurimonas sp. | reverse complement strand
TTAAAAATACACCTGTACACTCTAAAACCATATCTGCACCACAATCAGCAAATTTTAGATTTTTAGGGTCACGGTCAGAAAATACTCTTATCTTATGACCATCTATGCTTATATGCTCATCATCAACTTGTTCTATATCACTGTTAAAAGTACCGTGAACAGAGTCATTTTTTAAAAGATAAAGCATCATATCCATACTTGCCATATCGTTTATAGCTACTATCTCAACATCATCTCTATTTGCAGCTATACGAGCTACACAACGACCAATTCTTCCAAAACCGTTTATTGCTATTTTTAGTGCCATCATATTTCCTAATATAAAAATAAATTCGCCTATTTTATCTAAATTTAGCTATAATTCCCATTAAATGAAAACTATTGCTCTTTTTGGTGGTTCTTTTGACCCACCACACACTGGTCATGAAGCTATTGTTAAAAAACTTTTAGAGTTACCTTTCATAGATGAAGTGGTTGTTATGCCAACTTATCTTAACCCATTTAAAAACTCATTTTGTGCAGATGCAAATTTGAGGCTAAAATGGTTAAAGTCTATCTTTAAAGACTACAAAAAAGTAACTATTTGTGACTATGAAGTTAAACAAAACAAACAGGTTCCGTCTATTCAAAGTGTTGAGTACCTACTTACAAAATATAGCGAAATATATCTTGTAATAGGTGCTGACAACTTAACATCTCTAAACAGATGGAAAGATTATGAAAAGCTAAAAAAGCTTGTAACTTTTATAGTTGCTACAAGAGATAACATAGAGTTTGATGAGAGTTTTTTAAAGCTACATGTAGAGTATGATATATCTTCAACAAAACTAAGAGAAAACATAGATATATCTTACATACCAAAAGAGTGTGCAAAAGAGATAGAAAAATTTTACAAGGAAAAAAATGCAAAACACAATTAAAAATATAGTAGAAGTACTAGACAAAAACAAAGCAGAAGCAATCGAAGTTTTTGACCTGATGGACAAAGATTATTTTGTAGATAGTGTTGTCATAGCTTCATCGTTGGGACAAAAACACACTCTTGCCCTGCTAGACCACCTAAAAAAAGAGTTAAAACCTGCTCAAAAATTCAATAATGTAGATGAAAGCAGTGACTGGGTTGTTATAGACTTGGGTGATATACTCATACACATAATGACATCTGAGTACAGAACAAAATACGATATGGAAAGCTTTTTGGCTCAATTATCTGAGGGGTGAGTTTTTTTTGGAGTCGGTTCTTTTTGAACCTTCTCTTTTTGTTCTTGAACTTTTTCTAGTATATTTTTATAGTTATAGATATACTCTACATATTTTACTGGTTCACTTCCCCTCGCATAACCATATTTTAAATAACGATAGTACCTTTTTTGTGAAAGTAGAGGTAATGTTTTTTTAACATCACTCCACAAAGATGGATTTAGTCCAAACTTTTTAGCAAGTTTTCTGGCATCATAAATATGTCCCATACCTATATTATATGCAGCAAGTGCAAACTTAATCCTGTTTTCACCTTTTATATCTTCTGGTATTCTCGACAACATATGTTTTATATATTCTGAACCACCAAAAATACTCTGTTTTGGATTAAGTCTATTTTTAACACCCAAAGATTTTGCTGTATGTTGAGTTAGCATCATCAACCCTCTAACACCTGTAAAGCTTTTTGCCCTAGGGTTCCAGTGAGATTCTTGATAAGAGATTGAAGCTAAAAGGGTCCAAGACAAACCATATTTTTTTGCAGCCTCTTTAAAATATTTTTCATATTTTGGCAGTCTTGATTTTATCCTTTTATAAAATATTTTTGTGTTGTAATAATCAAAAAACATAACATGACTGTAATAATGGTCTTTTAACTGACTAAGCAACCCTTTTTGGTTAAAATCATTTAACCATGCATACATATCTGCTTCTAGTTCTTTGTCATCTTTTGGTAGTACCCAAGCTAACTGTTCCCTCTCATTTATAGCAAAAGCGATAGAAATTTCTGGAAAATACCTTATGTTTATAGCATATATGTTTGAATCTGCTAGTGTACAGTCTATATCGTGAGCAGATACCATTTGTAGTAAATCTTCTGTTGAAAGCTCAGAAGAGTAAGTTACATTTAAATCAAACCCTTCATCTTGTATAGCCTTTATTGTCTCTGCATAACTTGTACCATCTCCAACCACAATTTTTAGTCCATTTAACTCTTCTACACTTCTTGGAAACTTACCTGTTCCCAACATTTTTCTGTTACAAACAACTTGTTCTTGTACTTCAAAATAAGATGGTCCAAAATGAAACTTTTTTGCTCTAAGTGGTGTTTTTGTAAGAGATGCAGAGACTATGTCTATCTCTTTGTTATCTGTATATGTTAGAGCTTCTTTTACTGTATGAACAGATGTTATGTTTAGTTCAACACCCAAAGATTTTGCATAAGAGTTTAGTAAGTCATATTCAAAACCTTGTTTTCCATTGCTACCTATGTAATATGTTGATGGAGCATTTAGTAACACCACATTTAAGTAACCTCTTTTTTTAATGCTATCTAGTAAAGAGAGTTTTTTTTCAACAACCTCTTTTTTTTTATCTTGCATATCTAAAATACTATGAAAATACAAACCAGATAAAAAAAATAAGATTGCAAATAAAAGATTTAAAATTGTGTATTTAAAACTATTCATAGTGCTAGTTTATAATAACTAGCTTAAATAAGTATTAACTTCTTAATAGTTCTATTGTTTCTATCAGCCAAATTCCATGAAAAATAAAACTAACCTTAAACATGTTTTTGTTCAAAAAGATTTGCTGTAAAAATATCGTCATATTTGCAAGTTCTTTTGACTTCTGCCATTGTAACTTTGCCAGTAGGTAGTTTTTTATCTTTGTTTTGATTGTGATATAGTTGAAATAGATTGAGTGCAAAAGACCTTAGTATTGCAATAGAATAAGGTTCTTTATATGCAATATGTTCATCTTCGTCCATTAACATATCTAAATGGTAATGATAAGTTTCAACTCTCCAATGAGAGATTATTTTATTATAAAAATCTTCTGCTGATGTTTTAAAATTTGCTATTAAGTATTCTGTATAAAATGTTTGCTCTTTAGTTTTTGGATTAGTTAATGTTTTATTGACTTGAATTAAAGTTTGAATATTATTAAATCTATTATCATACATTGCTATATCTATAGATTTACTATAGAAAAGTTCAACTTCTCTTTTTACATATTTTTTGCCACAACTAAGTTCATAATTATCAAAACAATAGCTATCTATAGGTTTATTATAATTATCTATTGTTTCAATAATCTTTTGTTTTAACTCTTTTTGATTATTTTTAACTTTTGCTATATATTTATTTCCATTACTATTAATGGTATTTAATATCTCTGTTTGTGTTTGAATAGCATCAAATGAAAATATTTGTCCTTCATTACTAAAAAAATCATCTTCATTAAAAACTTGTTTTAATGCACTTATTTCATTCTCTTTATTCTTTTCTATAAATTTATGTGCAAATACTATTTTTGTATCTTTATCTAAAATATTCAAAATTGCTTTATGAGACTCATTAGTATATTGACCATTTACATCACTACCATTTAACCATTTACCATCTATTGCAACATTCTCTTTTTTTATATATTTTGAAAAATATTGTCTAAATATTTTCTCAAGAGCATTATTATCTATATTTGTCAATATATTATGCAAAGTAGTCTTTGACGGCATATTAATCTCATCTTTTTCAAAAATATCTTTTAATATTGGGTTATCTTTATTATAAACCATCCAACCAAAAATCTCTTTAAACTTTGT
>CAYNVR010000131.1:0-3845 GCA_964400715.1 uncultured Sulfurimonas sp. | reverse complement strand
TCATTTTTGGGTTCCAACGACGAGTTTGGTGTCCGAAGTGTACACCACATTCTAGTAGGTCTTTCATAGTTACCATGAAATAATTCCTTTAAAGGCTTTTTGCCAGAGATATTTACTGTTTAGCTTCGAGAGTACCTAACAACTACCACTAAAAAATGGGTTGCAACAGTTTTTTGGTACAATCTGTTAATAGTTCTACATGTAGCCATGAGAAAAATCGGCGAATTATACTAAAAATATATTTAAAAAGTTATAAATCCAAAATTTTACTTGACAATAAAATAAAATTTAATTATATGTTTAACTTAAAATTGTAAAATACAAAATCTCAAAACAAGAGGAATCTATGAAAAGATTTTTGGTTTTATTTTACATTTTTAGCATAGCTGTTTTTGGTTTTAATATGCCACATTTTTTACAACCAGATGAAGCCTTTAAGGTAGATGTCAAAGTTGATTCTAAAATGCAGATAGTCACAAAAATATTGTTGGCAAAAGATATATATCTCTACAAAGATAAAATCTCCATAAAACTAAAAGGAAACAAAAATATATTTATAGATAAAACAAATTTTCCAAAATCTGTTCTACATCACGATGCACAGGTTTATCTCTCTTCTCCAACTTTTATTACAAGTCTAAAAACAGATACAAAAAACAATTTTACAGAGAGTTTTAAAGTGTTGGTTTCATACCAAGGTTGTTCAGAACAAGGGCTTTGCTACGAACCAACAACAAAAGAGTTTAGTGTAACCATAGATAGCTCAAAACTTAAAAACTCCTCTAAGAAACAAACTGTTTCAGAAACAGACACCATTGCACAAACCATAAAAAGTGGAAATATTTTACTTATTTTAGCGACTTTTTTTGGTTTTGGTATTTTACTCTCTTTAACACCTTGTGTATTTCCAATGATACCTATCATATCTGGTATGATAGTCTCTCAGGGTAAAAATATAACAACATCAAAAGCATTTTTTCTCTCTACTGTTTATGTTTTGGCGATGGCTGTGGCATATACCATAGCTGGGGTACTTGCAGGGCTATTTGGTGCAAACCTTCAAGTTGCACTACAAACACCTTGGGTTATATACTCTTTTTCAGCTGTTTTTGTAGCACTTGCTTTTAGTATGTTTGGCTTTTATGAACTAAAACTTCCAGATAGTTTGGTCTCAAAAGTGAGTAGCAAAGGAAATAGTTCAGGTTTTGTTGGCATAGCTGTTATGGGCTTTTTGTCTGCTCTTATAGTTGGACCTTGTGTTGCTGCCCCACTAGCTGGTGCTTTGGTTTATATAGGGCAAACTGGTGATGCTTTACTAGGTGGTATGGCTCTATTTTCTATGAGTATAGGTATGGGGCTTCCTCTCATTGTTGTTGGAGTTAGTGCAGGAAGATTTATGCCTCGTCCTGGTGAATGGATGACAATGGTAAATGCTATTTTTGGTGTGATTATGCTTGTAGTAGCTGTTTGGTTAGCTCAAAAAGTTATAAGCATTTATGTTGCTATGCTTTTATATGCTTCCATCGGTATAGGAACATCTCTATACCTTGGTGTGTTTGAACAAAAATCTCACATTTTTAAAAGAAGTGTGGCAACAATTTTGTTTTTATACTCTATAAGTTTGTTTTTTGGAGCTTTGGGCGGTTCTAAAAGTATGTTACAACCATTATCATTTTTACAAACAAAAACTTTAAAAAATAAACAATCAAAAAAACAAAACTTTAAAGTTATACACTCCATCAAAGAGTTAAACACTGTTTTAGAACAAAACCGTGGCAAGAAAATTTTACTAGATTTCTCCGCTAAATGGTGTGTTGCATGTGAAGAGCTTGAAACCATAACATTTGCAGACCCAAGAGTAAAAAAAGAGATGAACAAGTTTGTTTTAGTAAGAGCAGATGTTACAAACAACACAGAAAATGAAAAAGCACTTAGTAAAAAATATGGAGTTTTTGGACCACCAGCTATTTTATTTTTTGATGAGAGTTCAAACCTTTTAAAATCAAAAACTATTATAGGTTTTATTGAACCTGAAAAATTTTTAGATATAATAAAAACAAAGGATTAAAATGAAAAAAATAATAGCTGGTTGTTTTGTACTTGTTTCACTTGTACAAGCACAAAGATACGATATGTTCTTAGAATACTCATTTTTAAGTGGGTGTGTTGGTAAAGATGGCGATGCCAAAGCAAAACAGTGTGTTTGTATGTTAAGCGAGATAGAAAAAACTACAACACAAACGGAGATGATAGAGTTTAGCCTAAAAGCGGCACAAGGGCAAGAGGCTTCAAAAGAGCTAAATGCCAAGATAATGGGTGCGGCTATGAAGTGTGTAGAGAGATAGTTTTACATAACTTTTAAAGCTTTTAAAACATCACTTTTTGTGATGTTTTTTCTCCCTTTTCCAAAAGTTGCTTTTTTCTCAACTTTTCCAAAGTAGCTTGTATCTCCACCAAGTTGAATGTTACAAACAAGTGCCATCGCTGTTATGGGGTGTCCTGCATTTGGGCTTTTATGTTTTTTGCCATCTTTGTAAAAAGCAAATATATTTTTTTGTCCACCTTTTAGCATTATCAAAACTGCTGTAACTCTTGATGGTATGAAGTTTAGCACATCATCAGCTATCGCAGATACTTTTCCAAAGTTTTCATATTTTTTGTTTCGGTAACCAACCATTGAGTCAAGTGTGTTTATGGCTTTGTAAAAAACTATGCCACTAAAACCAAATAGCAATAGGTAAAACATAGGTGCTACAACTCCATCACTTAGGTTCTCAGCATATGTTTCTACACTCGCTTTGTAAATCTCACTCTCACTTAGGTTTTGGGTGTCTCTGCTTACAAGCATACTTATAGCCTTTTTTTTGTCATCTGCTTTAACCACTCCAAGCACGGCACTTTTTAGCATATGGTAAGCTATGAACATAGATGACAAAACACTCAAAACAAAAAGTTGTAGATATGTTGGTAAAAATGTTGTTAAAAACTCTATAAACAAAGCCACACCAACACTTACTCCAACCACAAACAAAGTGAGCAAAAAACCTCTAAAAATATCATCTTTGTAAAATCTGTTTTCAAAAAATGTTATGAATTCACCTATGTAGATGACGGGGTGTTTTATAAACCTAAACTCACCAAACTTTTTGTCTATGAGGTAGGCAAAAAGTGTCAGAGCCATGTTAAACATTTGAAGATGTAGTCCATATCTATGTGGTTGTTTATGTGGTTTGTAAAACTCTCTATGGAGTCTTTTTTAAACTTTTCAAATTCAAACCCTTTGTAGTTTGGGTTGATTTGTGAAAATAGTTTGTATCTAAACTCGTCGTTATCAAAAGCACCGTGAATGAAAGTTCCATAAAGATTTTTTTTCTTTTTTGCCCTTTTTTTGGTCACTCCGTTGTGTATCTCATACCCATCTACCATAGTTCCAAAAAGGTTGTAGCACCCCTTTTTTACAACTTTTTGTTTTTGAAAAACAACATCACTTTTAAACCTGCCAAACCCTTTTGTAGAGATGTTTTTGCTCTCTACATGTAGAGGGTCTAAAATGTTTTCAAACATCATCTCATACCCACCGCAGATAGCTACTATAACCTTTTTTTTGGAGAGTAAAATATCTTCAAATCCATTTTTTCTAAGCCAGTTTAAGTCATCTATAACCCTTTTACTACCAGGTAAAATTATAACATCACATGTAGAGAGTTGGGCTGGTGAGTTTGCAAACAAAAGCTCCACCTCATCATCTACAACAAGTGGCTCAAAATCTGTAAAGTTTGAGATGTGTGGCAGTTTTATAACCCCAACTTTTAGTATGGTTTGTGAAAGGTTTTGAGAGTAGTTCA
>CAYNVR010000130.1:0-3861 GCA_964400715.1 uncultured Sulfurimonas sp. | reverse complement strand
CCAATTTTTTCATTTTTACTCATAGCTCTTCTTAAAGCTACGGCAACCGCTTTAAAACTAGCTTCTATGATGTGGTGAGTATTTGAGCCTCTGAGTTGTACTACATGTAAAGTTATCTTTGCATTTAGTGCAAAAGCTCTAAAAAACTCCTCTACAAGTTCTGTGTCAAAACTTCCAACTTTTTGTTTTAAACCATCAAGTTCAAAAACCAAAAATGGTCTGTTGCTGAGGTCCAAATCACAACTAACACAAGCTTCATCCATCACTATGTTAGCACTACCAAACCTTTCCATATTTTTTACAGGGTAGATAGCCTCAGCCAAAAGAGAACCTAAAACTATACCTATGTCTTCAACAGAGTGGTGGTCGTCTATGTGAGTATCACCTTTACATGTAATCTCTAAATCTATGAGTGAATGTTTTGAAAAACTCTCCAACATATGGTCTAAAAAACCAACACCAGTGTTTATGTTACTTTTACCACTACCATTTGTATCTAATGAGATTGTTATATCTGTTTCTTTTGTTTTTCTTGTTTTTGTTACCATTTTTAATCCTCTCTCAATATAAAAGCACCTTTAAAGTACCCTCTTGCTTTGTAGTCTCTTGCTTCTTTTTCACTTCTAAAACCTTTTAGACAAACTTTAAAAACTCTTCTACCATCTTTTGTTGTTACATCTTTTATGATTGTTTTGTAACCATCTGTGTTGTCATATCTCTCTTGTGTTTTTATAGCTCCGTTTATTTTTGAAAAAGATGCTATTTGTAACAAAAAATTCCCAATAGATTTTTTTTGAACAGATTTTTTAAGTTCTCTTTGAGAAGGGATTTTTCTTTTATTTTTACTAGCGAATCCTAAAACTTCAAGTTTAACTGGTGCTGTACCTGTGCCTATCATCCCTATTTTACTAGCTGCTGATTTTGAAAGGTCAATAATCCTTGTAGCAACAAAAGGTCCCCTGTCATTTATCCTCACAACAACACTTTTTCCGTTTCTTCTGTTTGTAACTTTTACTATTGTATTCATAGGAAGAGTTTTATGTGCTGCTGTCATTGCCCACATATTGTATCTCTCTCCATTTGATGTTAGTTTCCCATGAAAATTTGGACCATACCAACTTGCATTTCCATAAAACTTATCACCGACACTTACAACAGTTGGGTAGTACTTAACTCCACCAACAACATAGGGTCGCATAGTTGGGTGAGAGTAGTTCTTTTTACCTATATTTTGAGTATAGTTTGTTGGTTCTTCATAATCATAATGAACATAACTTCTAGATGTTGAACTACAACCAGTAAAAAGTATAACCCCAACTACAACACTAAATAAAAATTTATTCATATATTTTCAACCTATCACCAGTTCTTATGAGAGAACTTGTTAAATGATTTTGAGCTTTAAGATTTTTTACACTTACTTTGTGCTTTTTAGATATAGACTCCAAAGAATCACCCCTCTTTACAATATAGTAAAAACCACTTTCAACTTGACTTAAATGTTTTGGAATAGGAATAATCAACTTTTGATTTAGTCTTAATCTATTTGTTTTTAATTTGTTAAAATCTTTTATAACCTTATACGATATCTTATATTTATGTCCTATTTTTATAAGATTATCTCCACTCTTAACAGTATATATTTTATAAATATTTTTTATATTATCCTCTTTATATTTTTGTTTAAATTCAGATAACTTTATATATGGTATGTATATCTCATAACCATCTTTATATGGTGGAACAAAATCATACTTTAAATGTCTATTTAAACTTTTTAAATCTTTAAATGGTATGTGTATAATCTCTGCTATTCGCTTCAAAGACTCTCCACTAGGTACTTTAACAATAGAGATTGAGTAAGCATTTGCTCTGTTTAAAAGGTGTCCATACTCACTTGAAAGTAAAAACTGTTCATCATTTCCCATAAGTGCTAGGGCTACTATTTTTCGTATGTAAAAACGACTCTCTCTTGGAATGTACTTTTTTTTACTATCAAGCAACACAGAAAGCTCATCTGTACCTGCTCTTCTTATGGCTTGATTTAACCTGCCTCCACCACAGTTATATGCTATGGCTGCTAAGTACCATTTACCAAACCTTTTATGAAGTTGGGAAAGGTACTTAGCAGCAGCTTCTGTCGATTTGATTAAATCTCTTCTTTCATCTACATATTCATCTATTTTTAGTCCAAAAAGAGTTGCTGTTTTTGGCATAAACTGCCAAAGCCCACTTGCTCTTTTGTTTGAGTATGCTTTATTTGAAAAATTTGACTCTGCCATAGCTAAAAATAAAAATTCTGGTGGAACTTTGTATTGATTTAATATATTTTTTATGGCTGGTATAAAAACATAAGCATCTTCCATAGCTTTAAAAAAATGCCTTGTTTTACTTATGGAACTGTTTTGTGTTCTCATTTTGTTCATAACTGGGTCATATATGAAAGACGGTTCTATGTCAAAAGACTCTAAGATGGCAAACTCTCTATTATGATTTGACTCATAAGTTAAGTTCGCAAAAAGTAAAAATGGTAAAAATAGAAGTATAAAATATCTCAATGCTCAAAACTTTATAATTTTTTGAGCATATTTTATCTAAAAAAGTTTAAATCTTCATTTTATCTAGTTGATATTAAATAATTTTATAGCATTTGTTGTAGTTAAATCTTCTATCTCTTCACTAGAATCACCTAAAAGTTCAGCCACTTTTTCAACAACCAGTTTTGTATATAGAGGCTCATTTCTACTACCTCTGTGTGGTGTTGGTGTCAGGTATGGTCCATCTGTTTCTATGAGTAGTTTTTCTTGTGGAACTTTTGATAAAACATTTACAAGTTTTTTGGCATTTTTAAAAGTAACAACTCCACCTATACCAAAGTAAAAACCTTCATTTGCCAAAGATAAAAGCTCCTCATCGGCATTAAAGCAGTGAAGCACTCCCCCAACCTCTTTTGCACTGTTTTGTAATAAAACCTCTTTTGCATCTCTTGAAGCATCTCTTATGTGAACTATCAACGGTTTGTTGTATCTTTTTGCTAACTCTATTTGTTTTACAAATACCTCTTTTTGTCTCTCTTTTACATGTAGCTTTTCCTCTTGACTACCTTCTAAACGAAAATAGTCAAGCCCACACTCACCAACTGCAACACATTTTTCATCTTCTATATATTTTTTTAAAAAATCTTCATCATATTTGTCTATATCATACGGGTGAACACCAACTGCGAAGTAAACATCTTCATACTTTTTAGATATTTCAACCGCTTTTTGTAGTGTATCTGGGTCTGCCCCAGGGATTATAAACTTAGTAACCCCACCCTCTTTTGCTCTTTTTAAAACATCTTCCAAATCTTCATTGTATCTTTCATCATCTAAATGTATATGTGTATCAACTACCATTTTTCTCTCTTTCTTTTTTTACTCTTTCTATATTTTTTACCATTAGATATATAAAAAATATAGAGGTCATAACCCCACCAACAGCACCTAAAATGTTGTCTGCCATATAAAGGTTAAAACTAAATACAAGTGAAATTATAGCGATTATTAAGCACATCTGTTTCCTTCTAAAAGTTCTTTTGCAAATTTTTTAGCTTCGTTAGATATTTTGTTACCACTAACTATACGAGCTATCTCATCTACTTTTTGTTTAAAATCAAGCTCTTTTACTTTTGAAATGTTACCATCTTTGTAAACTAAAAAGTGTTGGTCTCCCATAGATGTTAGTTGTGGTTGATGAGATATAACAAAAATCTGAAAATTTTTAGATAGTTTTTTTAACACTTTTGCCACACTCATAGACTCCTCACCACTTAGAGATCGGAAGAGCGTCGTGTAGGGAAAGAGTGTAGATCTCGGTGGT
>CAYNVR010000129.1:0-3921 GCA_964400715.1 uncultured Sulfurimonas sp. | reverse complement strand
AGTGAACCGTTGTTTACTATCTGAGAGTAAAGAGCAGATACTACTTGAATATTTTTGTGAGCATCTCCGTGAGCTTCATCTGAGTAAGGTGTAAAAGCATTTAAACAAGATTTTAAAAACTCTAAGTTTATGTTACAAACAACTTCTGTTTCGTTAAAATCTACCTCTATGCCTTGTTCTTGAAGAGCTTTTATGAAGATAGCCGCACTTCCAAAGTTTTCGTCCCAGTTTACAACAGGGTAAGTTGCTTGAAGCGATTTATCTACATTTAACTGACCTAAGTCAACTCTTGCTATACCAAAAGCCAAAGGGTCTCTGTAACCTTTTGTGTTTGTTTTTATCTCATCTATAAGTGCTTTAAAAGCATCTGTTGTTTCAATGATTTCCATATATGTCTCACTTGTATTAATTTTATCTTGGTATTATACTCAAAAACTCCTAATAAGGCTTAGAAGATGAACAAGTGGTTGGAACTTTTTAGTAAAGATGACTATATAGGTATAAAAAAATATATTAAAAACGGTGGTGATTTAGAAGAAACAAATGAGATAGGTGAGTCCGTGCTTAGTTGTGCCATGAGAGCAAGATGTGATGAAGATACAATTATGCTACTCATAGAGAGTGGGGCAGATATATTTGAGTTTGATGATGAGGGTGTAAGTGTTTTTGATATAGCCATAACATATAACTACATAGAGATTGTAAAATACATTATGCAAAAAGGGATAGATATAAACAAAACTACAAGAAGAAGTGGTTTTACACCTTTGATGTGTGCTACATGTTATGGCAGAGTTGAGATAGTAAAGCTACTTTTAGACAATGGTGCAGATATATCCATAAAAGACAACAAAGGTTTTGATGCCATTGAGTTTGCAAGAAAGATGAATAAAAAAACAATTCTTGAACTATTTGACTACGATAAAAATAGACCTAAAAATATGGGGTATGCAAGGTAGATTATTTTCTACCTATGTTGTTGAACATATATTTAGCAACTGCTTCTCTCTCTTCTTGACTCATTGAAGCACCAATAGGAGGCATAAGACCAAACTTATCAATAGCAAATTGCCTACACTTTGCTTGAACTCTTGTTGGTTTTTTAATGTAGCTACTTACAAATTCAACAAATTGTTTTTCGTTTGGAAAAACATCTCTTACATGTTTTGTTATACCAAAAGCCAAAGGTGCCTTTAACTGTGCTTTTTCTTGTGATGTTAATTGCCAACCCATTTTTATTTGGTGACAAGCTGTACAACTATTTTCAAAAATTTCTTTTCCATCAGTTGCATAAAGTGAACAAGCAACCAATAATGATAATAATATTTTATGTTTCATTTTTTTCTAATTTGTGTTGTTTTAACATAGATTATTAAATCTTTAAGAAGCTTTTTCAACCATATTTGTAAAAGTTTTAAAACTCTCTATGATTTTTTGATTTTTCACATTTTGCATATAAAATTCTATCGCTTTTTTACCAAGTCTTGGTATCTCATTTTTTACAGCCCAGCTACTTACTGTTCCCTCTGGTATCTCTAAAATTTTTGCTAACTCTTTTTGTGTAATACCCAGTTCTTTACAAATGTTTTTTACAACATTGTTTTTATTTTTTGTTTTTTTTATAACTGGTTTTTTTGTTGTGTTTACAGATTTTATTGTTTTTGGTTCAACCTTTGATATTTTTGTAATTTGATGTTTTTGAATCCATTTTTGTACATCACTAGCTTCCATAATCCAATCACGAGTTTTAAAATTTTTAATAATCTCTGTACTAAATTTTAAAGCAAACTCTTTGGCAAATTTTTCATCTGAAATTTGATACAACATAGCAAAAGCCAACTGTAAAGGAGCAGAACCGTGGTAGCCCCAATCAAAAGTTTTTGATTGAGGAAAGATGTCGTAGCGGTTGTTTAATTCAAGTTCTGCATATGTTACATATTTTGAACCTAAAAGTGTTTTATGTCCTTTAAAGACATGATTGTTCATATTTATTTTTTTTCTCATTAGTCTCTCTACGATTTTTTGATTTTTTCAAAGCAAATAAGGTGCCAAAATTTGATTTTTAAAAGAAATTTGTAAAATTTATTGTATTATTTCAAATAAATATAAAAAAGGATTGTAGATGTCTTATGCAGAACAATTAAAAAAATTACTAACAGAAAATGTTATACCAGACATAGAAGATGCTCTTGATGAGATATTTGAAGAGATAGCAGACAATAAAGAAGCAACACAAGATGCCAAAGAAGAGGTTGAAGAGTTAAGAGAGTTTAAAGCAGACCTAGAAGATGTTTTAGAAGATATAAAAAATGGAGATATGAGCGAAGATGAAGCAAAAGAACTCATAGCAGATATTCAAGAAGCTCAACAAGGTGAAGATGAAGATTTTGGTTTTGTAGAGGAAGATTAAACTAAAATAGATATAATTACAAAAAATTTTTAGGATAGATAATGAAGATAATTCTTTTAGGAGCTCCCGGAGCAGGGAAGGGAACACAAGCACAGTTTCTTACAAAAAAGTTTAACATACCTCAAATATCAACTGGCGATATGTTAAGAGCAGCTATAAAAGCTGGTACACCTATGGGCAAACTTGCAAAAGAAGCTATGGATGCTGGTAAACTTGTAACAGATGATATTATCATAGGATTGGTAAAAGACAGAATTGCACAAGATGACTGTAAAAATGGTTACCTTTTAGATGGTTTTCCAAGAACTTTGGCACAAGCAGATGCGGTTACAAATGCTGGTATAAAGATAGATGCAGTGATAGAGATAGATGTTCCAGATGAAGAGATAGTAAAAAGAATGTCTGGTCGTAGAGCTCACTTAGCAAGTGGTAGAACATACCACATAGTTTACAACCCACCAAAAGTTGAGGGTAAAGATGACATCACTGGTGAAGATTTGGTTCAAAGAGATGATGACAAAGAGGAAGTAGTTTTAGACAGACTTAAAGTTTATCATGAACAAACAGAACCTCTCATAGGTTACTACAAAGAACAAGCTTCTAAAAATCCAGATATAAAATATATAACAGTAGATGGGACAGCAGATATTAAAGATGTTGAAGATGCTATTGTTAAAGGTTTAGCTGAGTAAAATTTAGGTGTTTTTTACACCTAAATTTTAGAGTTTATGAAGTTTTGCATATCTGCTACAACTTCCTCTATGCTACCTTCACCAGATATAACTTTTAGTTTGTTTTGTTTTTCATAAAAGCTTTGTATATCTTTTAACGGTTCAAGATAAACTTTCATTCGGTTGTTAAAAACCTGCTCATCATCATCAGCACCGCGGTTTCTTCCAAGCACTCTATCTTTTGCAGTTTGCTCACTTACCTCAACCTCTATAACATTTACAAGTTCTACACTATCATTATTTTTTAAAAAATCTTCAAGTGCTTGTAATTGTTCCATACTTCGAGGATAACCATCTAAGATGATAATATCTGTTGGAGCAGATTGTATAGCTTTTGTTATGGTTTTTATGGCTATATCTATGGGAACTATAAGCCCTTTTGACATATAACTATCTAACTCTTTTCCTATCTCACTACCACTTGCAACCTCTGTTCTTAACATATCACCCGTTGAGTAGTGAGTTATATTTTCATTCGCTTTTGCTATAAGTTCGGCATCTGTTGTTTTACCAGAGCCAGGAGCTCCGATAATAAGAAACAGCTTTTTCATTATGCTTTTACACTTTCACGAAGACGGATATGTAAATCTCTTAGTTGTTGGTTATCTACATGTGATGGTGCTTGTGTTAGAACACATGAAGCTTTTTGAGTTTTAGGGAATGCTATAACATCTCTTATGCTTGATTTTTTGCTTATCAACATCATAAGTCTATCAAAACCTATTGCAAAACCACCATGTGGAGGTGCTCCAAATTTAAGTGCATCAAGTAAGAAACCAA
>CAYNVR010000128.1:0-3928 GCA_964400715.1 uncultured Sulfurimonas sp. | reverse complement strand
TTGTAAAAAAGTTTTAGTTGAAGCTGATGGAGATATGGAAAAAGCAAAAGAGCTTTTAAAAGAAAGAGGTATCGCAAAAGCAGCTAAAAAAGCTGATAGAGTAGCAGCTGAGGGACTTGTTGGTCTTAAAATAGCTGATGATTTATCAAAAGCTACTATTGTTGAGATTAACTCTGAAACTGACTTCGTTGCTCAAAATGATGGTTTTAAAGATTTAGTTCTTAAAACTACTGAGGAAGTTTACAAAACTAACCCTAGCAAAGTATCTGATGTTATGTCAAGTGAGTTTGGTTCTTACTTTACAGAAACAGTTGCTAAGATTGGTGAGAAGATAGAACTTCGCCGTTTTGGAACTCTTGAAGCAGAAGACGAAACAGTAGCTATGAATGCTTACATTCACTCAAACAACCGTATAGCAGTTATTGTAAAAGCTAAATGTGATAGTGCTAAAACTGCTGAGGGTATCAAAGATACTTTAAAACAAATTGCTATGCATGCATCTGCTATGAAACCAACAACTCTTTCTTACAAAGATTTTGATGCTGAGTATGTTGAAAATGAAACAAAAGGTCGTATAGAAGCTATCAAAAAAGAGAATGAAGAGTTAGCTCGTCTTGGTAAGCCTCTTAAAAATGTACCACAATATGTTTCTATGATGCAACTTACAGAGGAAGTTCTTGCAAAAGCGGAAGAAGCTATAAAAGAAAATCTTAAAGCTCAAAACAAGCCAGAGAAAATTTGGGACAAAATTATCCCAGGTCAACTTGCTCGTTTCATAGATGACAACACAACTCTTGACAAAGAACAAGCTTTACTTGACCAAACTTATGTACTTGATGATAAAAAAACAGTAGCACAAGCTATCGAAGATGCTGCAAAAGCTCTTGGTGGAACTGCTGAGATTGTTGATTTTATCCGTATCGAAGTTGGTGAAGGTATTGAGAAAAAAGAAGATGATTTCGCAGCAGAAGTTGCTGCTCAAATGAGTTAAGCTTTTTTAAGCTTAACTACTTTCAAACCCCTAAGAGGTTTGAAAGTATCTTCTCTTTTAAAAGTTTTTGTTTAAAAGTTTTTAACATAAACTCATCTGCTTGTTTAAATCCAGATAAAGATTTCCCTCCAACTACCAACCTTTTTTGTCCAACTATTGAGTTGTTATTTTTATCTATAACTTTTATATTTATAACCCCTTTGGCTATTTTATAACCAACCGCAGTTATGTGTGTCTTTTTTACAGATATTTTTAGATAAAGATTTGAGTTATAGTTTTTAACCTTATAACCTTTTTCATTTATAAGCTCACTTAGTACATTTTTGTAGTTACTATCCCCATCTATCTTAAAAGAGATAGAGTTTTTAAACTTCAATATCTTTTTGTTTAGTTTGTGAATAGTATCTAAGTACTCTTTTAAATCTACACTTGAACTTATGCTTGAAGCTAAAAAAACATCTTTTTCCAACTCTTTTAGCTTTTGTTTTGCATCTGAGTAGTTTCTAAGTTTTTGGACGATGTTCTTGTAGTTTGCATCTAGTTTTGAAGATATATTTGAAAGTGAGTTTTCTATCTTCTCTTCCATATTTTTTGCCAATGTAAGACGGTTTACTTTTAAAGATACAACATAACTGTTTCCAACTTTTTGCTCTTTTAAAATTGTGTAGTTGTTAAAGTTTATCTTTGCTACTTTGTTTTTTATCTCAGATTTTGAGAACTCATTTAGGTTTTCATTATCTACATATCTGCTAGATTCAAAGTTAGACTCTATTGTTACACTTATTTTTGAAGCTATTTGGTTAAGTGCATTGTTTATAGCATCTGTTTTGTTTATACCATCTGCTACACCGTAGTAGTAAGAAAAACTATCTTGCTGAACTTTTGTGTACCAAACCGGATAGCTCTTTGCAACACTAGGTTGCGAAGAGTAACATCCAGAGATAACAAATGTTGTCAGTAAAGCAAGAGATGTTTTAACTATTTGATTAGTTTTAGACCTTTGCTCCATAGACTCTCTTTTTTCAATATTTTTACAAAATCACCAGATTTTGGAGTGTGTTCACCATATATTTCATCAACAATTACCCATGAACTATTTGGAGTGATTTGGTTAGAGATAATCCCTTCACCAATTTTTATAGTATCTGAACTTGTAGTTCCTGTTAGAGGATTTGTTTCATCTATAATGCTATATATGATAACATCATCACCTTTTTTAGCACCAGCTTTTTCACCAAGAGTAGTTTTTAAGATGATATCTCCATCTTTGTTTACTCTTTTTTCATATATGTAACCTTTTACAGCAAAAAAGTTTTTTAGTGGGTATGTAGCTGTATCTGCTGCTTCTGTTCCAGCTTCTCTTACAAGTGAGTTGTTTTCTTTAACTACATCTCTTGCACTTCTTACATCTGTACCCGTTCTTGAACATTCGTCAAATGGATTAGAAAAAACCTCTTTTAATTCAGGTAGTTTGAAAACTTTTATGTTACCTTCAACACAAGACTCATAACTCATATGTGGAGGAGCGTAACAAGTTCTTATATTTCCTTTTGAATCTTTACACTCATAGTTATAACCCTCTGTAAAATGGTGAGTATATGTAGCATTACTCAACTGACCTGTAACTATAAAATCTGCTTGACCAACATCTGTTCCTAACTCTTTTGAAAGTTCAGCTGCTTTAACCTCTTTTGCTAAGATTTTGTCGTAGCTTGATTTTTCAACTCTTTTAACAATATCTACACTTTTTGCTTTTGAAAGTTCAGTATTTATTTTTACAATCATACTGTTTCCAAGTTTAGCTTTTTCAGCAATTTTTAAACCATTGTTATCAATAGGCATCATAATAACTTTTGCATGTGCCCCAGACATTTCAGCTTTTGTTGGCATATGTTTAGCTTCTTGTAATGGAGCTTTTGTGTACTCTGGTAGATTTAACTCTGCACCACAACCAGTAAAAAACAGTACCGATGCCGTAGCAATAGATGTTGTGAACAAGCCTTTTTTTGAAAGCATTTTTATATCCTGTATCTTAAAATTAGGCCTATATTCTATCTTATATATATTTAATGTATAATTAGTTTATGAAAAAGATATTTATAACAGCAACAAATACAGATATAGGAAAAACATACACAACAAAACTTTTGATGAAACATCTAACAAGGTTGGGACACAGAGTTGGTGTGCTAAAACCAATAGAAACAGGTGTGGTTGATGGTGTGTTTTTAGATGGGCAGGAGCTTTTAGAACTGCTACATGTAGTAAATAAAGATACAAAAGATTTTTGTGTAGAAGATGTTGTGCCTATCAGTTTTTCTTTACCATCTGCTCCATACATAGCAAGTGGTGGTAAAACAATAGAGTTTGAAAAGATAGAAAACAGCATAAAAAAGTTTGAAGATGTTTGTGATGTTTTACTCATAGAGGGAGCTGGTGGGTTGTATGTACCCATAGAGAAAGATTTTATGATGATAGAGCTTATAAAAAAGCTACATGTAGATAAAACTCTTTTAGTAACACACTGCTCACTTGGTTGTATAAACGATACACTTTTAAGTAAAAATGTTTTAAAAGATTTACCACATATAGTTGTTTTTAACTGTAAAGATGGAGATGAGAGTTTCAAACAAGTGAGTCAAAAATACTTCGAAGATGTTGGGTTTGAGGTTTTGAAACTGAGTGAAGATATTGACACTATTTGTGAACTTCTTGTATAATTTAGGCAAAGGAACGATATGCAAAAACATTTAATAAGAACAGATGATTTTACAAAACAAGAGATAGAAGAGATACTTCAAGATGCGAAAATTTTTAGTGATGGCAGGTTTGATAGGATTTTAAAAGACAAGATAATCATCACACTTTTTTTTGAAAACTCAACAAGAACAAAAAGTTCTTTTGAGATAGCAGCTAAAAGGCTTGGTGCGGAGATAG